>NZ_JBSFTC010000121.1:0-31016 GCF_053590415.1 Nonomuraea sp. NPDC003201 | reverse complement strand
CCCTGGTGGCGGCCATGGCGGCCAAGGGCGCGGCGCCGGGCCGGATGGTCGCGCTGGTCGGGCCCGGCGCGTGCGGCCGCTGCTACGAGGTGCCCGCCGACCTGCGCGAGCGGGTGGCCTCCCGCGTCCCCGAGACGTGGTCCACGACGTCGTGGGAGACGCCCGCGCTCGACCTGCGGGCCGGGATCGAGGCTCAGCTCCGTGCCGCGGGGGTCCAGGACGTACGCCATGACGCCCGCTGCACGATCGAGTCGGCGGAGCTCTACTCGCACCGCAGGGAGCAGCCGGGCGGTCGTTTCGCCGGGCTCATCTGGCTCGCATAGGCTCCTTTTCCGCATTTCTTCGGTAAATGTCGCTCCATGCGCGTCGTCATCGCGGGGGCGGGCATCGCCGGGCTGACCGCGGCCCTGAGCCTGCACGCCGCGGGAATCACCGATGTGGTCATCCACGAGGCGGTCGACGAGCTCCAGCCGCTGGGCGTGGGCATCAACATCCTGCCCCACGCCGTACGCGAGCTCATCGAACTCGGCCTGGGCGACCGCCTGGCGGAGATCGGCGTCGAGACCGCCGACCTCACCTTCATCAACCGGTACGGGCAGCGCATCTGGTCCGAACCACGCGGGCTGCTCGCCGGGCTGCAAGCAGCCGGCCGGTTCGAGCCCGCCACGCTGGACGCGCGCCGGAGCTGGTCGGTGGAGACCGACGCCTCCCCGGAGTCAGCCGCTCTTGCCGTTCGACCTCCCCGAGTTGAAGATCGCGTTGATGATGATGATCCCGAGCCAGATCGGCACCAGATAGCCCGCCTTGTCGTCCCCCAGCAGGACCAGCAGGAGGGTGGAGATGGTGCCGAGGCTGAGCGAGACGATCGCCAGGGCGAGCCGCTGCCCGTCGGGCGCCCGGTCGCGTGCCGGCGCCTTCGACGCCCGCTGCGCGATGCGCTCGTCCACCCGCCGGTCGACCTCCTGCCCCATCTTGTCGAGGAAGGACTCGACCACGGCGTCCTCGAACTCCGGCCCGAGGTCCCGGCGGGCGGACACAGCTGCCTTTAACTCATCCCCTGTACTCATATGTCGAGATATAACGGGTGGCGTGGCTACCGGGCAAGGATGTCGTCCAGGTTGTAACTCACGGGACGTTCGAGCTGCTCGTACGTGCATGACTCCGGCGTGCGGTCGGGCCGCCACCGCCGCCACTGCGCCGTGTGCCGGAACCGGTCGCCCTCCATCTGGTCGTAGGCCACCTCGATCACCAGCTCCGGCCTGAGCGGGATGAACGACAGGTCCTTCTTGGCGTTCCACCGCGACACCGCGCCGGGCACCCGCTGCCCGCCCGTCGCGGGCCCGGCGGCGGGCTGGCCGACGTTGGCCGCCGCCTGCTGGGCCCAGTGGCCCCAGGGGTGCTCGCTCAGCTCCGCGAGGTACGGCTTGATCTCCTCGACCAGCTCGGCCCTGCGCGCCATCGGGAACGAGGCCGCCACGCCCACGTGGTGCAGCCGGCCGTCGTCACCGTAGAGACCGAGCAGCAGCGACCCCACGATCGGGCCCGACTTGTGCTCGCGGTAGCCGCAGATCACCACGTCGGCCGTGCGCTCGTGCTTGACCTTGAACATCGTGCGCTTGTCGGGGATGTACGGCTGGTCGCCCGGCTTGACGATGATGCCGTCGAGCCCCGCGCCCTCGAACATCTCGAACCACTCGGCCGCCTGCTCGTCGTTGGTCGTGACCGGGGTCAGCCGAATGGACTCGCCCTTTTCCGAAAATATCCCCTCAAGTCGCGCGCGGCGCTCCGAGAACGGCGTCTCCATCAGCGACTCGTCGCCCAGCGCCAGCAGGTCGAACGCGACGAACTGGGCCGGCGTCTGCTCCGACAGCAGCCTCACCCGCGAGGCCGCCGGATGGATGCGCTGCTGCAGCGCGTCGAAGTCGAGCTGCGACCCCCTCGGCAGCACGATCTCGCCGTCCACCACGCACCTGTCCGGCAGCTCCGCCCTGACCGCCTCGACCAGCTCCGGGAAGTAGCGCGTGAAGGGCCGCTCGTTGCGGCTGCCCAGATAGACCTCGTCGCCGTCGCGGAACACGATGCACCGGAAACCGTCCCACTTCGGCTCGTAGAACAGCGAGCCGTTCTGCTTGGGCATGGCCTTGACCGGCTTGGCCAGCATGGGCGGCACCGGCGGGCGCACCGGCAGGTTGGGCACCGGCCGCTCTTCGGCGGGCTCCGCGAGCCCGGTCGGCTCCGTGAGCTCAGTCGACTCGGTCATGGCTCTGCTCCCTGTCGTATTTGCAGAAGAGGACCCCCTCCTCCTCCAGCACCTGGCTGAGGCGTAGCGAGACCTCCGAGGGCTCGCCGTTGAGTATGCGCGCCGCGCCGCCCCCCACCAGCAGCGGGCTGATGGACAGGCACATCTCGTCGACCAGGTCCTGCGCCGCGAGCTGGGCGTTGATCCTGGGGCCGCCCTCGCACAGGATCCTGGTCAGCCCGCGCTCGTGCAGCTCCGTGACGGCCGGCACCAGGTCGACGCTCTCGCCCCCGGCCACGATGACGTCGGCGTGCCTGGCCGCCGCCTTGCGCCGCTCGTGCGGGGCGGCCTCGCAGGTGATCACGATCGTCCGGCTGGGCGCCTCGGTGAACAGCTCGTCGTCGAGGTCGAAGTCCAGGCTGCGGGTGATGACCGCGATGGGCGGCACCTCCGGCCTGCCCGCGCGGATCTCGCTCCACCAGTCACGCGGGGGAACGGGACCGTATCCCTCCTTGCGCACGGTCGCGGCGCCCGCGAGGACGACGTCGGCCAGGCCGCGCAGGGTCTGGAAGATCCGCTTGTCACCCGCGCTCGACAGCCCGCCCGAGCGGCCCTTCAGCCACGCCGCGCCGTCGGCGCTGGCCACCATGTTGAGCCGCAGCCGGGGCCGCCCCTCGGGGTAGGCGTACGCCTGCACGATGTCCGGGTTGTCCTGTATGTCGGGATAGATGCGCCGCACTCCTCTACCTTGGCACACCCCACCGACAGTTGGCCCACGCGGGAGCTCGCGCGGGGGCGGGGCACGCTCGTCGCGGGCCCCGCCCGGTTCCTGGGCTGGTCAGGCCGTGGTGAAGGAGATCCACGCGTCCGGGGGGACGTCGGGCCGGTTCGGCACGGCCAGGCGCTCCTCCGTCCACGCCGCACCGGCGATCTCGGTGGCGACGCGCCGCCAGAACGCGACGGCCGCCGCGTTCGAGTCCTGGAAGGCGATCTTCCAGGGGCCGGGGTGCCGGGAGATCACCTCCCGCACGACCTCCATCCCGATCCCGGACCGGCGCGCACCGCGTACCACGAAGAAGCTGTTCAGCACGCGCGCCGGGCCGGACAGCGCGCGCACGAACGAGAACCCGACGGGCCGGTCGTCGCTGGTGAACAGGTAGGCCGCCCAGTCGTCGTCCTCGAGCGCCGAGCGCAACCGGTCGCCGTGATAGGTGGCGTCGGGGTTGGGCAGCCCGCCCTGGAACTCCGCCATGTCGTGGCGGAACATGAGCCAGAGCCGTTCGACGGTGAGGTGGTCCGCGGCGCTCACGGGCCGCACGGTTGCCAGAGAAATGGTCATACAACCACTTTCCGGCCGGAATCAACATCCGGCCGGAAAGGTAAAGCTAGCAGATGCGAGCGGGCATTTCGGGATATGGGGCGTATAGCACTTTTGTGTATCCAAGGACGCGCGGGCGTTCACGTGCTTACGTGGCGGAAGGGATCGGGGGAGGGAGGCCCTGTGGGTCTGATCACCGCTGTGGCATGGGCGGTCGCCGCGCTGGCCGGGGTGTACCTGCTCTACTTCTGGCTCTCCGGGGACGGGCTGCGCCGGGCCAAGGTCACCCGCTTCCCGGCCGCGCTCGTGTTCTCCCACCCGGCGCTGGCCGTGTCGGCGCTGGTGTGCTGGGTGGGCGGGCTGGTCACGGGGAGCAGGGCGCTGGCGTGGGCCGCGTTCGGCGGGCTGGCGGTGGCCGCGCTGCTGGGGTTCACGATGTCCACGCGCTGGCTCGGGGCCGGGCGGCACACGACGTGCGGGCGCCGGTTCCCGGTGCTGGCGGTGACGCTGCACGGCCTGGCGGGGGTCGCGACGTTCGCGCTGATGCTGCTCACCGCGAGCGCGGCTGGCGCAGGACCTGGAGGGAACGGGCCGTGACGGCGACCACGTCGCCGGCCTGCCAGCCCTCGTCCACGAACGCGTCCTCCATCGTCTCGTGGCTGGTGTCGAGCACGGGCACCCATCCGGTGCCGCACTCCTCGCCCGGCAGCGTGAACGACATGTTCTCGTGGTGGGCGTTGATGAGCAGCAGGAACGAGTCGTCCACGATCCGCTCGCCGCGCGGCCCCGGCTCGGTGATGGCCTCGCCGTTGAGGTAGACCATGAGCGACTTGGCGTAGCCGATGTGCCAGTCGCCCGCCGTCATCTCCGTGCCGCCCGGGGTGAGCCAGACCAGGTCGCGCTTGCCGTCCTCGGGATGGCGGCCGTGGAAGAAGCGGCGGCGCTGGAAGACCGGGTGCTCGCGGCGCAGCTTCGACAGCGCCCTGACGAACTCCAGCAGCTCCGGCTCCGTGTGCAGCATCGACCAGTCGACCCAGGCCAGCTCGTTGTCCTGGCAGTAGGCGTTGTTGTTGCCGCGCTGGGTGCGGCCGAGCTCGTCGCCGTGGGAGAGCATGGGCACCCCCTGCGACAGGAACAGGGTGACCAGGAAGTTGCGGCGCTGGCGGTGGCGGAGCTGGACGATGCCGGGGTCCTCCACGGGGCCCTCGGCGCCGCAGTTCCAGGAGCGGTTGTCGTTGGTGCCGTCGCGGTTGTCCTCGCCGTTGGCCTCGTTGTGCTTGTGGTCGTACGAGACCAGGTCGCTGAGGGTGAAACCGTCGTGGCAGGTCACGAAGTTGATCGAGGCGACCGGGCGGCGGCCGGAGGACTCGTACAGGTCGGCGGAGCCGGTCAGGCGGGAGGCGAACTCGGGGAGCGCGGAATGCGTGCCTCTCCAGAAATCGCGCACGATGTCGCGATATTTGCCGTTCCACTCCGTCCACAAAGGCGGGAAATTCCCGACCTGGTAGCCGCCGGGCCCCACGTCCCACGGCTCGGCGATCAGCTTGACCTGCGAGATCACCGGATCCTGCTGGATCAGGTCGAAGAACGCGCTCAGCCGGTCGACGTCGTGCAGCTCCCTGGCCAGCGCCGAGGCCAGGTCGAACCGGAACCCGTCCACGTGCATGTCGAGCACCCAGTAACGCAGCGAGTCCATGATCAGCTGCAGCGCGTGCGGCGAGCGTACGTTGAGGGAGTTTCCGCACCCGGTGTAGTCGAGGTAGTAGCGCCGGTCGCCGTCGTGCAGCCGGTAGTAGGCGGCGTTGTCGATGCCCCGGAACCCCAGCGTGGGCCCCATGTGGTCGCCCTCGGCCGTGTGGTTGTAGACGACGTCGAGGATGACCTCGATGCCCGCCTCGTGCAGCGCCCGCACCATCGCCTTGAACTCCAGCACCTGCTGCCCCCGCGTCCCCGCGCTGGAGTAGCCGCCGTGGGGCGCCAGGTAGGCCATGGTGTTGTAGCCCCAGTAGTTGGTCAGCCCGCGGGCGACCAGGAAGTGCTCGGGGATGTAGTGGTGGACCGGCATCAGCTCGACCGCCGTCACCCCCAGCGACAGCAGGTGATCGATGATCGCCGGATGCCCCACGCCCGCGTACGTGCCGCGCAGGTCGGGCGGCACGTCGGGGTGGCGCATGGTGAGCCCGCGCACGTGGGCCTCGTAGATCACGGTCTGGTGGTACGGGATGCGCGGCGGCCGGTCGTTGCCCCACTCGAAGAACGGGTTGATGACCACGTTCTTCGGCATGTAGGGGGCGCTGTCCTCGGTGTTGCGCCGGGTCGGATCGGTGAAGTAATAGGGGAACAGCGCCTGGTTCCAGGTCAGCTCGCCGTCGATGGCCTTGGCGTAGGGATCGAGGAGCAGCTTGGCCGGGTTGCACCGGTGGCCCTGCGACGGGTCGTGCGGGCCGTGGACGCGGTAGCCGTAGCGCTGGCCCGGCTGGATGCCCGGCAGATAGCCGTGCCAGACGAACCCGTCGACCTCGGGCAGGTCGACGCGCTCCTCGGTGCCGTCGTCATGAAAAAGGCACAGCTCGACTCGCTCGGCGACCTCGGAGAACACCGCAAAGCTGGTGCCAACGCCATCCCAGGTGCCGCCGAGTGGATAGGGCTCGCCCGGCCAGACCTCGCGCATGTGGCCCAATTGTCGCACGCGAACACGTTCTTGGTCTCTCAATGCGCCGATCGCCCTCCGTACCGGGGTCTCCACGTGCCCGGCCTCCGGGCCGGGCAGGTCGCGGCGACCGTCAGAGCAGCTCGGCGTTGAGCGTGATCATGGTGCCCGTCAGGGCCTTGCTCACCGGGCAGTTGGCCTTGGCCGTCTCGGCGGCCTCCGCGAACTGCTCGGCCGAGATGCCGGGAACGTGGCCCTTCACCGTGAGCACGATGCCCGTGATGCCCTCACCCGGCTGGAACGTCACGTCGGCGCTGGTCTCCAGCGACTCCGGCGGGGTGCCGGCGCCGGCCAGCCCGTGCGAGAGCGCCATCGAGAAGCAGGAGGAGTGGGCGGCCGCGATGAGCTCCTCCGGGGACGTCTTGCCGCCGGCCTCCTGGGACCTGGACGGCCAGGAGACCTCGAACGTGCCCACGCCCGAGGTGTCGAGCGACACGGTGCCCGAACCGTTGAGCAGGTTGCCCTTCCACTGGGTGGTGGCGGTGCGAGTGGTGGCCATGACGTGCTCCCTCCGTATTGGTCCTCCGACCTTATCGCGCGCCGGCAAACTCCCTGCCTCTCGGTCATCCGGCTCTACTTTTGCGGCGAATAATGACATGCTCGGGTCGCGGCGCCCCCGCCGCCTTCTGGTCCGGATTACACGGGAGTGTGGTGCCAGTGGAGGCACCGTACGACGACCGCCTGCTGCACCAGCGGGTGGTCGGCGGCGATGAGTCCGCGCTGGGCGAGGTCTACGATCGGCTCTCCTCGCTGATCTTCGGGCTGGCGCTGCGGGTCACCAGGGACCGGGTGATCGCCGAGGACATCACTCAGGAGGTGTTCCTGGTCTTCTGGGAGCGCCCCCTGTCCTACGACCCGGAACGCGGCACCTTACGCGCCTGGCTCGCGACGATCGCGCACCGCCGCGCGGTCGACCACGTGCGCGCCGAGGAGCGGCGGCGCGTGTCGGCACTCGGACCCAGGCTGTTCGAGCGCGAACCTGACAGACTGGAGGACACGGTCCTGGCCTCGGACGAGGCCAAACGGGTGCGGCAGGCGGTGACCTCGCTGCCCGACGGCCTCCGGGAGGCGGTGGAGCTCGCCTACTTCGGCGGCAGGACCTATCGGCAGGTGAGCGAGGAGCTGGGCGTGCCCGAGGGCACGGCCAAATCGCGCATCCGGCTGGCGCTGAGACGCCTGGCGGACGCGCTTGCGGAGGAAGAGGTGTAATGGACCCCATCGAGCGCCTCTATCTGGACGCGATGATGGAGGACCCGGAGGTGCCGGCCCGTTCACTGCGGCCCCAGCTTCTGGCCGGGGCCAGGGCCCGGCGCAGGCCCGCGGCCCCCACCGCGGCCTGGGCGGAGCCGTACGCGGGCCGGGTGGCCGCGATGGACGCGCTGCTGACCTCGGCCGTGGACGACGACTGGTCGCGCGTGATCGTCGAGGGCTGGACCCTCCAGGAGCTCGTCGCCCACCTGGCCGCCAAGGACGGCCTCCTGGCCGCCTCCGTCGGCGCCCCCGTGCTGGGGCCGCCCATGGGCGCGACCGATTCGACGGGACGTACGAGCGACGTTCAGGCGTACGAGCGCACCCGCAGCCCCGAGCAGACGAGAAGGGACTGGCGGGCCCAGGCCGACGCCCTCTGCCGCCACCTGGCCGACCTGCCGCCCACGACCCCGGCCACCCTGGACGGCATGGAGGTCCCGGTCCGCGACCAGCTCCTGGCGCGCTGCCTGGAGACCTGGATCCACACGGCCGACGCCGCCCGGACCGCCCGGCTGCGCCTGCCCGACCCCATCGCCGAGCACATCCACCCGACCGCCGACCTGTGCGCGCGCCTGCTGCCCTGGACGATGCTCCTGTCGGGCATGGACGGCTCCGGCCGCACCCTCCACCTCACGCTGACGGGCGCGGGCGGGGGCGAGTGGCAGGTGCCCCTGGGCGTGGAGGACGCCCGGCCCGGCCCGCCGGACGCCCACATCACGGCGGACGTGGTCGCGTTCTGCTTCCTGCTGGGCGGCAGGGGAGAGCCCGCCGAGTTCCCGGCCGAGCTGGCCGGCGACCTGCCACTGGCCAGAGACGTCCTGACCGCGGCCCCGGCGCTTTCCGGCCCCTGACCGGCGGCGCTGTCCATTCTGGGGGAATTGGGCGGGAAATGCCCTGGGATATAGCGCGAGGTCCTTTAAGTAACTCGCAAAACCATCGTTTAATAACCCCACCGGGTTTTGACAGGTTATTTGGGTTTACGGAGTTAGGCGAGAATATTCACATGGGTACGTCTGCCCCTGTCTGAGTGCCTGCGGAGATAGTGGGCACTGGATTTCGGGCCGATCTACCCATGAACGGAAACGAATGCACGTGAACACTGAAAGTCGGCAATCGCGGACGCCTCGCCATGGGCGGGCCGCGACACTAACGCTGGCCGGCGCCATCGTCGGCTCCCTGTTCCTGCCCACGGGTCTGGCGGCCGCGGCGAGCGCGGTGCCCAACAGCGCCGCCGTCCCGGCGGGCGTCGGGGTCATCTCGAACGAGAAGCCGCCGCTCTGTGGCAAGCACTGCGGTCGTCGCGGATGGGGAGGGGGAGGGTGCTGGCGCCCCTGGTGTGGCCCGTGGGGCTGGGGCGGTCGCCGCCACCACCGTCGCGACGACGAAGAGATCATCCGCATCCGTCAGCCGCGTCCCCAACACCACCACCACCATCCGGTGCAGGAGACGAGGCCGACGGTGGTGGCGCCACCCGTCAAGGAGCAGCCGGTCAAGCACCCGGTCAAGGACGACGACCTGTTCGAGGGCCCCGAAGAGACGGGCCAGGACGAGACGGGCCAGAACGACAGCTGGTGGCCCAACGGGGACGACTGGCGGGATATCTTCGGCAGCGAGAATTAACCGGTGAGCTGAAACAGCTCCCGTTTTCGGAGAACGGTCGATGACAAATGCCGTGGCCGGCGAAACGGCCACGGCATTTGCCGTAGGAGAGGAGGGTCCCCGTGATGGACGACGCGACGGGACTGGCGGGGCTTCTGTACGAGTTCGGGCTGCTCAAGCGCTACAAGCGGACCGGGTGGCTGGTGGCGGGCGTACGGGACCCGGAGAGCATCGCCGAGCACTCGTTCCGCGCGGCCGTCATAGCCAGCGTGATCGCGAGGCTCGAAGGCGCGAATCCGGAGCGGGCCGCGTTCATGAGCCTCTTCCACGACACCCAGGAGACCCGCATCACCGACATCCCGTACATCGGCAAGCGCTACCTCAAGGCGGCCTCCAACGAGGACGTCACCGCCGACCAGATGCGCGGCCTGCCCGCGGAGGTGGCGGACATGGTCGGCGACGCGGTGGGGGAGTACGAGGAGAAGGCCAGCCTCGAAGCCGTCTGCGCCCGGGACGCGGACAAGCTGGAATGCCTCATCCAGGCGGTCGAATACCGGGAACAGGGGCACCAGAACGTCCAGGGCTGGATCGACAGCTCCCTGGACGCCCTGACGACCCCGACCGGGAAACGGCTGGCCGAGGAGGCCCTGCGCACCGGCACCCTGGAATGGGTGACGCGCGTGCTCAACGGCGACTGAGCACTCCCCGGTCCGGCGGGAGGGTGTGGGTCAGCCGGTGACGGGCTGGGTGACGAGGTCCCGCTCGTACTCGTCGTCGCTCTCCGCCAGCACCCGCTCCACCCCCTGCGAAGCGCGCTCGTCGCCGCGCGTCAGCAGCCCTCGCGTGGCCTCGGCCACCGTGCGCAGGTCGGCGTCGGCGAGGCGGGCGGCCAGGGCCTCACGGATGACGGGCGTGTCCTCGGACAGCCCGGCGAGCCCGGCGGTGGCCCAGTCGCGCACCTCCGTGTCCTCGTCCTCCGTCATCGAGATCAGCAGCGCCAGGCCTTCCTCGTGGCCCGGCGGCAGCACGTCGGCCAGCGCGATCGCGTCCGTCATCGTGCGCTTGTGCCCGGGACGCCCGATGACGTCCAGCACGTGCGGCAGCGCACGGGCGTCCCCCTGGTGCCCGAGCGCGGCCAGGACCGACCGCAGCACCTGCGGGTTGCCCTCGGTGGTGACCATCTTCTGCAGCAGCGGCAGCGTCGTGTCGAGGTAGGGCTTCTCCCCCTCCGCGAACCCGAACTGGGCGATCGCGTCGACCCCGAACTCCCGCTCCCTGGCGTCCTCGCTCCCGCACAGCCGGACCAGCGCCTCGTACGTCTCGTCGTCCGCCCGCTTGCCCAGCGAGTCGGCCACGATCCACCAGGTCTCGGCGTCCTCGTCGATGTCGCGGTGCGCGACGGCCCGCGCCACGAGCTGCTCCACCGGCGTGTACGTGCCCGTCGCGTCCTCCAGCAGGGTCGCGACGGCGGCGTGGCCGCGCTGCGCCTGCACCTGCTCGCTCTCCGAGCCGTCGGCCGCGCGTCCGGCCACCGTGACCAGCTCGGTGCCGTCCTTGGCGTACTGGCGGGCCACGACGTACTCCCAGCCCTCCTTCTCGATCTGGTCGAGCAGCGCGCTCTCCAGGTGCACGCCCACCCAGGAGGCGGCGATCTCGAGCGGCGTGTCGCCGTCGCCGTCGTACTTCTCGGCATCGGCGCCCGCTTCGAGCAGCACCTGCACCACGCCCAGCGCGCCGCGCCGGACGGCCAGCGTGAGCGGGGTGTCGCCGGACTCGTTGGCCGCGTCGACCTCCGCGCCCGCCTCGATCAACGCCTTGGCGGTGGCCGCGTGGCCGTTGGAGGCGGCCCAGTGCAGCGCCGTCCAGCCGCCCTCCTCCCGGCCGTTCACGTCGGCGCCGGCCGTCAGGAGCGCGCCGGCCACCTCCACGCGGTCCCAGGCGGCGGCCGCGCACAGCGGCAAGCCCTCCTCACCTGGGCTGTTGGGATCGGCGCCGCCGGTGAGCAGCTTGCCCACGGTCTCGGTCTCGCCGTTCAACGCCGCGCGGTAGAGCTGTTCCTCATGCATGACAGGGACCCTAGCCTGGTCCGGCCGCGCCCCGGGCCAAGCCAGAGCCCCGTGTCATCGCTTGGTACGCGCCAAAGCGGCGTCTAGGTTCAAACACCTACAAGGGATGACATGTTTTCCTTCTCGGGGAGGAGTCGCATTCGCGGCAAGACGCGATATGTTGCGAGTATGACTGATCCCGGTGGGCTCCGCGCCTCGGACGCCGAGCGCGAGGCCGTCGTCGAGCAGCTGCGTGTCGCATCGGTGGAGGGCAGGCTGACGCTCGCCGAGCTGACCGACCGTACCGAGGCCGCCTATTCCGCGACCACGCACGCCGAGCTGGCCCTGCTCACCCAGGACCTGCCGGGGGGAGCCACGCCCGCACCGGCGCCGGCGCCCGCCCCGGTGCCCGCGGGCAGGAAGCGGCGGTGGTTCGTGGGCTTCATGGGCGACTCCAAGCGGCGCGGGACCTGGCGGATCGACCAGGAGCTCGGCGCGGTCGCCGTGATGGGCGACGTGGTGCTCGACCTGCGCGAGGCCGAGGTGCGCACGGACATGGTGGACATCATGGCCGTCTCCGTGATGGGCGACGTCAAGATCATCGTCCCCGACGGCGTGAACGTGGACCTCGACGGCGTGGCCGTCATGGGCGACAAGCGGGTGGACGTCCTCCAGGCGGCCCCCGGCATGAACGTCCCGGTGGTGCGCGTCCGCGCGTACGCCGTGATGGGGGACGTCAAGGTGATCGGCGACTCGCAGGCGCAGCCGGTGCAGCGCGCGTTCGCGGCCTGGCGGGAGCACTGGCGGCGGCTGCACGGCGAGGACTGGCGGGCGCTGGGCCGGCAGGTGCGGCAGGAGACCCGCGAGCTGAACCGGCAGGCCCGTGAGCTGGGCAGGCAGGCGCGCGGGGACCGCCGCGGCGACCGGTGGGGCTACTGACCCCGGCTCAGCCGACCAGGGAGGACACCGGCTGCCGCTGGGCCGCCTCGTAACGCTCCAGGAGCACCTCCACCAGCTCCGGCGCCGGTCCGAGCACGTCCGACACGACCGCGGCCCCGGCCTCCAGGCTCGTCTGCCGTACCTTGTCCGCGAAGTGGCCGGGCGCCAGCAGGTAGGGGGCGACGACGACCTTCGGCGCGCCCGCCCGCCTGAGCGCGGCCACGGCCTCGGCGGGCGACGGATCGGCGGCCGACGCGTAGCCGGCGGACACCGTCCACCAGCCGGAACGCCGCCACGCCCGCGCCTGCCCCGCGATCACCGCGTTGGCCCTGGCGTCGCTCGAACCCGCCGACACCAGCACGACCGCGGTCTCCGGGTCCCCGGCGCGCACGCCAGCCTCGGCCAGGCGCCGCTCCAGCGCCGTCAGCAGCAGCGGGTGCGGCCCCAGCGTGCTGCCGTAGTGCACGCGCAGGCGCGGCTCGCGCGCCCGGACCTCGTTCAGCGCCGCCGGCAGGTCCACCCGGCTGTGGTAGGCCTCGGTGAGCAGCAGCGGCAGCACAACGGCCTCCTGGAGGCCGCTCAGCGCCTGTCCCAGTGCCGGAGTGCAGTGGTCGAGGTACGCCACCCGTACGGGCACCTCAGGGCGCGCCAGGCGTACCCGGTCGAGCAGCGCGGCCACGGTGGCGGCGGCACGCGGGTCTCGCGACCCGTGCGCCACCGCCACCAGTGGCACGCGGCCGGGGGCCGCCCCGCCTGCCAACGGGACGGGTCCCCTGCTGGGGATCACAGGTGAATGCCGCATTCGACCTTCCCCAGGCCCGCCCAGCGTCCGCTGCGCGGATCCTCTCCCTCCGCGACCTGCCGCGTGCACGGCGCGCAGCCGATCGAGGGGTAGTTGTCGTAGTGCAACGGGTTGATCAGCACCCCGTTGTCGGCGATGTAGTTGTCGACGTCCTCCTGGGTCCAGGCCGCGATCGGGTTGACCTTGACCATCTGCCGCTTGGCGTCCCACTCGACGACCTTGGAGTCGGCGCGGCTGGAGGACTCGTCGCGGCGGATGCCGGAGATCCACGCCAGGTACGGCTCCAGCGCCCGGTTGAGCGGCTCGACCTTGCGCAGGAAGCAGCACAGGTCGGGGTTGCGGCCGAACAGGCGCGGGCCGAGGTCGCGATCCTGCTCCTCGACCGTCCGCGACGGCTTGATGTCGATCACGTTGACGTCATAGACCTGGCGCACCGCGTCACGCGTGCCGATCGTCTCGGCGAAGTGGTAGCCGGTGTCGATGAACAGCACGTCCACGCCGGGCTTGACCCTGCTCACCAGGTCGATCAGGAGGGCGTCGCTCATCGAGGAGGTCAGGCACAGCCGGTCGCCGAACGTCGCCGCCGCCCAGCGGATGATCTCGCGGGCGGGGGCGCCCTCGAGGAACGTCGCGGCGGACTCGACGATGTCCTGCAGGTCAAGAGTGCCGCGCTGCTGTTTCAGGCCGACCTCGATGTCCACGAGCGTCATATCTTCACTCCGATCCCGAGAAACTTGAGCTTGAAGGCGCGGGCGCAGGCGCGGCAGTACCAGCCGCCACCCGTCGCGGACTCGGCGACATTCAACTCGCCCTCGTAGGGTTCGAGGTCCTCGTCGCCGCAGTACGGGCAGTGGAACGGGACCGCTCGCTCGCTCATTTGAGGTCCGCCTCGTCGGCCCGCTGCACCCAGTCGGCGAACGACTCGCCTTCCTTCTTCTGGGCGTCGTAGTGCTTGACGACGCGCTCCACGTAGTCGGGCAGCGCCTTGGCGGTGGTCTTGAGGCCGCGCACCTTGCGCCCGAAGCCGGCGTTGACGCCGAGGGAGCCGCCCAGGTGGATCTGGAAGCCCTCGACCTGGTCGCCGTTCTCGTCCACCACGAGCTGGCCCTTGAGGCCGATGTCGGCGACCTGGATGCGGGCGCAGGAGTTGGGGCAGCCGTTGACGTTGATCGTCAGCGGCTCCTCGAAGGTCGGCAGCCGCCGCTCCAGCTCGTCGATCAGGTCGGCGGCCGCGGCCTTGGTCTCGACGATGGCCAGCTTGCAGTACTCGATGCCGGTGCAGGCCATCGTCTGGCGGCGGAACGTGGACGGCCGGACCCGCAGGTCGTTGGCCTCCAGCTCGGCCACGATCGAGTCGACCTGGTCGGGCGCGACGTCGAGGATGACCATCTTCTGCTCGACGGTCGTGCGGACCCGGCCGGAGCCGTGCCGCTCGGCGATGTCGGCGATCAGGTGCAGCCTGTCGCCGTCGAGCCGGCCCACCTTGGGCGCGAAGCCGACGTAGAAGTTGCCGTCCTTCTGCGGGAAGACGCCCACGTGGTCGCGGCGGCTGCCGCGCGGCAGCTCGGGGGCGGGCCCGTCGGGCAGCGGCTCCTTGAGGTACTCCTGTTCGAGAACGTCGCGGAACTTCTCGACACCCCAGTCGTTGACCAGGAACTTGATGCGGGCCCGGTGCCGCAGCCGCCGGTAGCCGTAGTCGCGGAAGATCCCGACCACGCCCTCGAAGACGTCGACCGCCTGCTCCGGCCGGACGAACACGCCGATCCGCTTGCCCAGCATCGGGTTGGTCGACAGCCCGCCGCCGACCCACAGGTCGTAGCCGACCTCGCCCTGCTCGTTGACCACGCCGACGAACGCGATGTCGTTGATCTCGTGCACCGTGCAGTGGGCGGCGCAGCCGCTCAGCGCCGACTTGAACTTGCGGGGCAGGTTGGAGTACGCAGGGTTGCCCACGATCCGGTCCTGCACCTCGTGGATCTGCTCGGTCGCGTCGATCACCTCGTCGGCGTCGATCCCGGCCAGCGGGCAGCCCAGGATCACGCGGGGGGTGTCGCCGCACGCCTCGGTGGTGGACAGGCCCACGGCCTCCAGGCGCTCCCAGATGTCCGGCACCGACTCGATCTCGATCCAGTGGAGCTGGATGTTCTGGCGGTCGGTCAGGTCGGCGGTGCCGCGGCCGTACTCGTTGGAGATGTCGGCGATCGTGCGCAGCTGGGCGAGGTCGAGCTGGCCGCCGTCGATGCGCACCCGCAGCATGAAGTAGCGGTCGTCGAGCTCCTCCGGCTCCAGGATGGCGGTCTTGCCGCCGTCGATGCCGGGCTTGCGCTGGGTGTAGAGGCCGTACCAGCGCATGCGGCCGCGCAGGTCGGCCGGGTCGATCGAGTCGAAGCCCCGCTTGGAGTAGATGTCGATGATGCGCTGGCGGACGTTGAGGCCGTCGTCGTTCTTCTTGTTCTCTTCGTTCTTGTTGAGCGGCTCACGGTAACCGAGAGCCCACTGGCCTTCGCCGCGCGGGCGTTTGTGGTGCCGGCTGGCAGGAGTGCGGCTGGCAGGGGTGCTCATTGCGCGTCCTTCGGTTCATGGGCGCGCGCAGGGTTCCTCCTGCCTCGTCGTCGAGGGCAGGGGTGGAGAGGAGGTGTGCGACGCGCTCAGCGGTGAAAAGGATGGGTTACTGGCGGGCGTCGCAACAGATGGCACTGCGGACACGCTGAAGATCGACGTGGCGTCGACCGACGAGCATGGGGTCCGCTGGCATACCTAGAAGATACTCTGGCCGTCCCGTTTGTCCAAGACAGGGTCCAGAGTGTGGGACTGTCCAGCTCGCTCAGCCCTGGCTCTTCCAGCTGAGGTCGGGCTCATGGGGCTTCTCCTGGACCTGGTGCTGGCAATCGCACCAGGAGCCCCCGCGGCAGTCCTCGTGGCGTTTGTCCTTGCAGCTCTCACAGATCACATGACGATTATTCTCCTAGAACGTTGTTCGGGTTAGGCTGGCGGGCGTGGATCTCATGGCCGAGCTGCTCGACGACCTGCGTGCCGAGACCGCGTCCCTCGAAGCTCTGCTCGATCCTCTGAGGGACGAGGACTGGGAGCGGCCCACGCCCGCCGAGGGCTGGGCGATCCGTGACCAGGTGAGCCATCTGGCCTGGTTCGACGAGGCCGCCGTGCGCGCGGCCACCGACCCCGGCGGCTTCCAGGCCTCACTGGCGGGCTTCACGTCCGTGGACGACCTCACCCTCGAGTCGCGCGGGATGCCGCCGGCCGGGCTGCGCGCGTGGTTCCGCGCGGCCCGCTCCCGCAGCCTGGAGGTCTTCGCGACGCTGGACGCGCGCGAACGGGTGCCGTGGTTCGGCCCCGCCATGTCGGCCGCCTCCTTCGTGACCGCGCGGCTGATGGAGACGTGGGCGCACGGCCAGGACGTCGCCGACGCGCTCGGCGTCACCCGTGAGCCGACGGCCCGGCTGCGCCACGTGGCCATGATGGGCTTCCGCGCCAGGCCCTTCAGCTTCGCCGTGCGCGGCCTGCCGGTGCCCGAGGAGACCGTACGCGCCGAGCTGGCCATGCCGGACGGGACCACGTGGACGGCGGGGCCCGAGGGCGCCGACGGCCTCGTCCGCGGCACCGTCCTCGACTTCTGCCTGGCCGTCACCCAGCGCGTCCACCTGTCCGACACCGCGCTGGAGCTGACCGGAGCGCCCGCGCGGGCCTGGATGGAGATCGCGCAGGCATTCGCCGGGCCGCCCGGCAAGGGGCGGGCGCCCAGGTCAGGGTGAAGTCAGGGTCTTGCCGGATGACGCGGGCGGCCCGGCCGGTGAGATCCTTCAGGTATGCGCACGATTCTGAACGTCATCTGGCTGATCTTCGCGGGACTCTGGCTGGCCGCCGGCTACGCGCTGGCCGGGATCATCTGCTGCATCCTGATCGTGACGATCCCGTTCGGCGTCGCGTCGTTCCGGATCGCTGCGTACGCGCTGTGGCCGTTCGGCAGGACCGTGGTGCGCGACCCCGACGCGGGCGCGTTCTCCCTGATCGGCAACGTCATCTGGTGCGTGGTCGCCGGCGTCTGGCTGGCCATCGGGCACGTCGTGACGTCGATCCCGCTGTTCCTGTCGGTCATCGGCATCCCGATGGGCATCGCGAACCTCAAGCTCGTCCCCGTTTCCCTGCTTCCGCTGGGCGCACGCATCGTTGACAACGACTAGGGCAGTCTCCGGGACGTAAGCTGTCCCGAAGAGTCACTGCGAATACCGTTGGGTGCCATGACGTCCACCGATGCGCCTCCCCGGCCGAAGAGAGGGCTCGTCTCCAACGCCAGGGCCAGGCTGAGCTGGGTGCTCGACACGAAGTCGTGGGCGATCGTCCGCGCGGCCACCAACGCCGGCGTCACCTACCGGGTCACCGGCCTGGCAGGTGAGGCGGCGTTCTTCGCGCTGCTGTCGCTGCCGCCGTTCGTGCTGGGCCTCATCGGCGTGCTGGCCAAGCTCGGCACCTGGCTGGGCTCCAGCGTGGTCGCTCAGGTCAAGGCGTGGGTGATCGCGCAGGCGGGGGTGCTGTTCACGGAAGAGGCCGTGAACAAGGTGATCAACCCGCTCCTCACCGACGTCCTCAGCGACGACGCGAGCAAGGTGTCGATCATCTCGGTCGGCTTCCTGCTGTCGCTCTGGTCCGGCTCCCGGGCTCTTTACGTGTACGTCGACCTCATCTCCGTGGCCTACGGGCTCGGCGAGGAGCGCGGCATCATCCGGACCAGGCTGATGTCGTTCGGACTCTACGTCGTCGGCCTGATCATCGGCATCATCGTCATGCCGATCCTGGTCATCGGGCCGACCCTGCTCAGGGACGCCCTGCCCGCCCAGTACGGCGTCCTCATCGACATCCTCTACTGGCCGGTCGTGATCATCGGCTCGGTCCTGTTCCTGACCGTGCTCTACCACGTCAGCGTGCCGGTGCGGACCAAGTGGTACCGGGAGCTGCCCGGCGCGATCCTGGCGCTGTTCCTGTGGATCGTGTGCGCGGCGGTGCTGCGGGCCGTGCTGGCCGCCTGGTTCTCGCCCGTCTCCGTCTACGGGTCGCTGGCCGCGCCCATCGCCGTGCTCCTCTGGCTCTACATCACCGCCCTGGCCGTGCTCATCGGGGCCATCCTGAACGCCGAGGTGGACCGGCTCTGGCCGGGCGTCAGCCGTACCAAATAGAGTCCCCCCGATATGGAGGCGCCAGCGGAGAGTCGGGCCGTACACCCTGGTGCGCAAGCTGGGCGAGGGCGGCATGGGCCTCGTCCACCTGGCCGAGGACCCTGACGGACGGCGGGTCGCCGTGAAGACGATGCGGCCCGAACTGGCCGCGCGGGAGGAGTTCAGGCGGAGGTTCGGCAAGGAAGCCGAGGCCGCGCGGCGGGTGGCCAGGTTCTGCACCGCGCCCGTGCTGGACGCCCGCGGCACCCTCCAGGCCGCGGGCAGCACGCTGAGCGTCCAGATCGACTCCCTGGCCCGCCAGGGCGGCACGGTGCGCCTGCAGTGGACGGTCAAGAACGTCGGCACCGAGAACGCGCCCCTGGCCGGCAAACTCGGCGGCGGCGCCCTCGACTCCACCGTCTCGCGGGTGAACCTCATCCCGCCGGGCGTCGGCCGGCCGATCCACCCCGCCTGGAAGGACAAGACCTGCGCGTGCACGGACCTGCCGATGGCGCCGTTCCCCGCGGGAGCGCGGCTCCGGATGTACGCGATCTTCGAGGGCGTGCCGCAGGACGCCGACCGGGTCGACGTCGATCTGGTGCTGCTCGGGGTCATCAGGAACGTGGCGGTCAGCTCATCGTGACACGACGGATGGGCCCCGTGACATCCGCTATCGTCTACGAGGAGACGCGACTGGCGCATTTTGGTGGGATCGACCACCGGGGAGCGAAAGGAGCGGAGGCCGTGCGCCTGGGTCTTCGCAATTGTCAACGATGACAGGAGAATCATGAGTTCTCTCGCGAGCGTCGACCCGCAGATCGCCGAGCTCATCAAGGCGGAAGAGCGCCGCCAGGCCGACACCGTCAAGCTCATCGCGTCCGAAAACTACGTGTCCAAGGCCGTGCTCGAGGCCACCGGCACCGTCCTCACCAACAAATACTCCGAGGGCTACGCGGGCAAGCGCTACTACGAGGGCCAGCAGGTCATCGACCAGATCGAGACCGTGGCCATCGAGCGGGCCAAGTCGCTGTTCGGCGTCAACCACGCCAACGTCCAGCCCTACTCCGGCTCGCCCGCCAACCTCGCCATCTACATGGCGTTCCTGCAGCCGGGCGACACCGTCATGGGCATGGGCCTGCCGTTCGGCGGCCACCTCACCCACGGCTGGTCCGTCTCCGCGACCGGCAAGTGGTTCAACCCGGTCCGCTACGGCGTACGCAAGGACACCGGCCGCATCGACCTCGACGAGGTGCGGCAGCTCGCCCTCGAGCACCGGCCGAAGCTGATCTTCTGCGGCGGCACCGCGATCCCGCGCACCATCGACTTCGAGGGCTTCGCCTCGATCGCCCGCGAGGTCGGGGCCGTGCTGGCCGCCGACATCGCCCACATCGCGGGCCTGGTGGCGGGCGGCGCGCACCCGTCCCCGGTGGGCCACGCCGACGTGATCTCCACGACCACGCACAAGACGCTGCGCGGGCCGCGCGGCGCCATGCTGATGGCCACGGCCGACGAGCACGCCACGGCGCTCA
Organism: Nonomuraea sp. NPDC003201; assembly: GCF_053590415.1. NCBI lineage: Bacteria > Bacillati > Actinomycetota > Actinomycetes > Streptosporangiales > Streptosporangiaceae > Nonomuraea > Nonomuraea sp. NPDC003201. Next base: position 11,419 of record NZ_JBSFTC010000121.1, on the reverse strand, counting down.
ACAAGGCCGTCTTCCCCGGCCTCCAGGGCGGCCCCCACAACCACACCACCGCCGCCATCGCCGTCGCGCTCCACGAGGCCGCCCAGCCGTCGTTCCGCGACTACGCCCACCAGGTCGTCGCCAACGCCAGGACCCTGGCCGACGAGCTCGCCTCCCGCGGGTTCGACCTGGTCTCCGGCGGCACCGACAACCACCTGATCCTGCTCGACCTCACGCCCAAGGGCATCGGCGGCAAGCCCGCCGCCCAGGCGCTCGACCGGGCGGGGCTGGAGACCAACTACAACACGGTCCCCTTCGACCCCCGCAAGCCGTTCGACCCGTCGGGCATCCGCATCGGCACCCCGTCCGTCACCTCCCGGGGCATGGGCGAGGCCGAGATGCGCCAGATCGGCGCCTGGATGGACGAGGTCGTCACGGCCCTGGCCAAGGGGGACGCGGAGGACGTCATCACGCGCGTGCACCACGAGGTCAGCGAGCTCACGGCCCAGTTCCCGGCCCCGGGCCTGTAACCGACCCACCTCCCGCCGGGCCGGCGCCTCCTCCGGGGTGACACCACCGGCCCGGCGCAGGGCCTTCGGGGGCGCTACCGGCCCGGCTCATGGCCTGAGGGGGTTGCCGGCGACTTGGTGCACCGCCTCCGAGTCGCCGCCGACCCGGTGCGCCATACTCCACCGCCGCCGCGTGCTGGAGTGACGGCTGGGGTTCGCGGGTCTCGATCCCGCTCCTCGGCCCGCGCCCTCGCGGCTTCCCGCCGTCGGCCCGTCACCCCGCCGTCGGCCCGTGATGCGCCGCCGGCGCGTCGATCGGCGGCTGCTCCCGTGTCGCGCCGTGGAGATGGCGATGCGGGGAGCCCGCCGCAGGACGTCGGCGGTGTGCGGACGGCGGTGCGGGGCGACTATGTGCAGACGCGAACGCCCCGCCGCACGGGCTCCCGGAGTGCGGCGGGGCGTTCGGTGCGAGCGGGGCGGGCCGGAGTGCCCCGCTCGCGGTCGGCCGACCGGCGGCCCGGGGGACGTGGGCCGGATCGACCGGGGAAGGCGTTCCAGGGGACGGGACCGAATCGTCCCCCGGAAGCCTCAGCCCAGGAACAGGTAGTCGGCCCCGTACGGGACCCGGGCCTCGGAGCCCGGCGTGCAGGCGCCGGACGGCGCGACGCCGCCGGTGGTGTTCAGGCGCAGGATCTGCGTGGCGTGCGCGAGCAGCCCGCTGTCCTTGCCCGCCTGGGTGGCGTCCAGCACGAGCTCGGGGATGTTGCCGTCGCCGTTGGGCGTCTTGGTGACGACCGAGCCGCGCACCGCGCTCCCGTCTGGAGCCATCCACTGCGGCGGTCCGGCGGCGGGAGTCACGAACGAGTGGTCGATCCCGCGCCGCAGCCTGGCCGAGACGCCGAGCTGGGTGAAGGCGTACCCGCCGCTCGGCTGCGCCGTGCAGGAGTAGATCTGCGCGCCGCGCAGCACCTCGGCGGTGAGCGCGCGCGGGTGGGTGAACGGCCGGTCGGACAGCTGGCCGCGTACGGCGCCGCCGTCGAAGTCGGAGGTGTGCAGGTTCGCGTAGTAGCGGTCGGGGTGGGCGGCGATGCGCTTGACGACGCCGGCGGCGACCGGGGCCTCGCCCGCGACGCCGGTGAGGTTCTCCGGCAGGGCGCCCGCGAACAGGTCGGCGACCACTGGACCGTTCCCGCCTGCGGAACCCTTGTGCAGGTGGCCGTTGGTGACCGCGCCGAGGCCCGACCAGAAGGCCGTGTACGCGATGGACGAGCCGCCGGGACGCAGCCACCAGCCGGCCTGGCCGTCCTGGTCGCCGCGCTTCTTGCCGTCGTTCTCCGGCACCTCCTGCGCCCCGTCGGCGCGCGCGGAGAGCGTGGCCTGGTTGCTGCCCTGCAGCACGCCGTTGAGGTCGACCGGCTTGTTCAGCCGGTGGAACTGGCCGCGGACCGCGCCCTTGGGGTGGTCGGCGTCGTGCAGGTTGGCGTAGAAGCCGCCGGGGTTGTCGATGAGCGCCTTGACCAGCTCGTTGTCGGCCCTGACGGTGCCGGTGACGCCGAGCACGCCGGCGGGCAGCGGCTTGGTGAAGAACTCGAGCCTGACGTCCCCATTCGCACCCTTCGCGCCCAGGTGGACGTGGCCGGCGGTGGGCGTGCCGATCTTGTTCCAGCGGGCCGCGAACGTGACCTCGTTCCCGCTGATCCTGATCACGACCGTCGAACGCCCGTCGGCGTCGCCCTTGACACCCACCTCGTTGCCGCCGCGCAGGCCGGCGGCGAGATAGACGTCGTCACCGGAGGCGTTCGCCGGCGAAGCGGGGGAGGCGAGCAGGGCGGCGGCGAGCAGCGTGCCAGGAATTGCGAACTTTCGGATGAACATGGCTAAACCTCTTAAACGGTTTGATATTCCGGTTGGTACGGCAGGCAGTACGCGCCGGGCATCGGAGGAGGTTCAACCCGCGAATCCGTAATTTTGCACACAGGCCAGAAGACCTGAAAAAGCCCTCCCACCAGCGGCGGGAGGGCTTGGAGCGCCTGTTGGGTCAGGCGTTGATGGTGAGCAGCTTCTTGCCTGCCGAAGTGACCACCTCGAAATGATCGATGTCCTTCAGCGGCGTCGCGCTGCCGCCGTGCATGTAGAGCGGATCGGGCGAACCCGGCACTCCGTACCCGGCTGGAGGTACGGACCACCCGGTCATCACCCGGCGCTCACCCGACTTGCCGACCGAGACCAGCTCGCACTCGAGCGGCCCCTTCACCCCGGCCAGCTTGAGCGCGGCGTGCGTGCCCCAGGCCTTCGACTCGACCACCAGCCCGCCGGTGACCCCGTCGACGCCCTTCCCCTCGATGGGCGTGCCGTCGGCGAAGAACTGCTCGGCCGGGCCCATGTGGCTGCCGTGCCCCTGGGCGGCCATCGGGGGGACGTCGCCGACGGAGAGCTGCGTGCCGACCGTCAGGCCGCCGGCCACCAGCGTGACCGCCGCCGCCATCCCGATCACGAACGTCCCCCTGCGGGTCTTCCTGTCCGTCCTCTTCTTGCGCTGGAGCAGGTCGATCACCGGTTCGGGGGACGGCGCCCCGTAGTCCTCCATCGGGCCGATCCCGCTCAGCACGCTGGCCATGCCGGACAGATCCGACAGCTCGGCGCGACAGGGGGCGCAGCCCAGGAGATGGGCCTCGAAGGCGTGCCTGTCGTCCTCCTCCAGCAGGCCGAGCGCGTACGCGCCCACGTCTGTGTGCTCGACTCTCGAAGTCACGCCGTCACCCCCCTCTCCTCAAGTGCGATCCGCAGCGCGCGAACGGCGTAATAGACCCGGGACTTCACGGTGCCGACCGGGATGCCAAGCGCCTCGGCGGCGTCGTTGACCGACCGGTCTCGCAAGATCGTCTCGTTGAGGATCTCGCGGTGTGCCGGCGACAACGTCTTCAGTGCCTCTGACACGACCACCTGGTGCAGCAGGCCCTCCATCTCGTCAGGCACGGGCATCGTCTCCAGCGGCCCGTCACCCGACTCCCGAGGGCGGGCGTCCCGGCGCCGCCGGTCATCGATCACGATACGTCTGGCTACCGTAGCCAGCCAGGGCATCAGTGAGACCGACTCGGGATCGAGCTGCTCCGCACTGCGCCAAGCCCGGATCATGGTCTCCTGCACCACGTCTTCCGCCCACTGCCGATCGCCCGCCGTCAACCTGATCACGAAGGCCAGCAGCGGCCTGTGATACTCCTGGTAGAGCGCGGACACTGCCGCCTCGTCATTTGACACCCCGTCATTTGGCACCCCGTCATCCGGCCGTACGCGGCGGATCCAGTGTCGAAAACGCGGCTTCCCCATGGGGGCGGCTCCCTCGGCCGAGGGCGGGGGATAAGTGCTGGTGTGCATCATTCCCCTTTCTCGGGTCCGTCGGCAGGTGGTACGGCCAGCCGCCCAGGCAGGGTTCAACAGATCGCCATACTTAATCCGATTGCGTCCCTGCGGGAGAGGTGCGTAGAGTCTGCGGCAACTGATCGAGGAGGTGAGGACTATGCGGGTCATCGCGTTCCGTGTGCCCTTCGTCCACCTCCCCGGGCTCCGCTGAGCTGCCGGGTTTCCCTTCTCGATCAAAGGTTTCACTGCGTTGAATCACGATCTTTCCCTGCTCGGCTGGACCGCTCTCCGCGCCGCCGAGCTACCCGCTGACACCGTCCCCGCCCGCGTGGCCCGCGTCGACCGCGGCGCCGCCGAGGTGATCGCGGCCGAGGGTCAGCTTCACGTCAAGTACGGCGCCCGCGTCCGCAGGGCGTCGGCCGCCGACCCGGTCGCGCTGCCGTGCGTGGGCGACTGGGTCGCGCTCAGGCTGCTCCCGGAGGGCCGCTACGAGCTCGACGAGGTCCTGCCGCGGACGACCGCGTTCATCAGGGGCGGCGTGAGCCGCGACTCGGTGGGCGGCCTGTCCGGCGACGGCCAGGGCCAGGTGCTCGCCGCGAACGTCGACGTCGTCTTCGTGGCCGAGCCGTCCATGCACTCCACGGACTTCGCCGACCTCGGCCGCATCGAGCGCCTCGTCGCGCTGGCCTGGGAGTCCGGCGGCACGCCCGTGGTGCTCATCACCAAGTCCGACCTGTTCGAGGACGGTCTCGACCAGTTGCTCGACGACGTCCGGGTGGCCGCGCCCGGCGTGGACGTGCACGCGGTCTCGTCCCTGCACGGCGACGGGGTCCCGCTGGTCGCCGGCTACCTGGAGGGATCCCGTACGGCCGTGATCCTCGGCCCGTCGGGAGCCGGCAAGTCCACCCTGGTCAACGCGCTGGCCGGGGAGGGCGTCATGGAGACCCAGCAGGTGCGCGCCGCCGACGGGCGGGGCCGGCACACCACCGTGCACCGGGAGCTCATCCCGCTGTCCGGCGGCGGGCTGGTCATCGACACGCCCGGGATCCGGCGGATCGGCCTGTACGACATCGCCGACGGCGTCGACCTGGTCTTCTCCGACATCGAGGCGCTGGCCGGACTCTGCCGCTTCGGCGACTGCGGGCACTCCGGCGAGCCGGGCTGCGCGGTGCTGGCCGCCCTGGAGACCGGTGAGCTGCCGGAGCGGCGGCTGGACAGCTGGCGCAAGCTGCAGCGGGAGGCGGCCTGGATGGCCTCCAGGACCGATGCCCGCCTGCGCAAGGAGCAGCTGAACAAGTGGAAGCTCATCACCAAGGAGATGCGCCGCTCGGGCCGCGGCCGGCCCTAGCGGCCCGGCCGCCGCGGGTGAGGCGAGGAGCGCGTTTGAGCGGGTAGGGCACTGGTCATGGAGCTCTTCGCAGACCGTGCCCAGGCCGGGGAGCTGCTGGCCGAGCGCCTGGAGGACGTGCGCGACCCCGTCGTGCTCGCCCTGCCCCGCGGCGGCGTGGCGGTGGCCCTGCCGATCGCGCGCAGGCTCGGCGCCCCCCTCGACGTCCTCGTGACGAGGAAGATCGGCTATCCGCCCACCCCGGAGCTGGGTGTGGGCGCGATAGCCGAGGGCGGCGAACCCGTGTTCGACCACACGCTGCTGCGCCGCCTCGGCATGACGCCCGAGTCAGTGGCGGACGTGGTGGAGAAGGAGCGGCGCGAGCTGGCCCGCAGGGTGCTCGCCTACCGCGGCGACCGCCCGCTGCCCTCGCTGGAGGGGCGCGAGGTCATCGTCGTGGACGACGGCCTGGCCACCGGCGGCACCGCGCGGGCCGCGCTCAGGGCGGTCCGCACGGCCAAGCCCGCCAGGGTGACGCTGGCCGTGCCGGTCGGGGCCCGCGAGACGATCGGCTCGCTGCGGCGGGAGGCGGACGAGGTGGTGGTCCTGCTGACGCCGATCGACTTCAGGGCGGTCGGCCAGTGGTACGAGCACTTCGACCAGCTCACCGACGCCGACGTGCTCGAACTGCTCGACCGGGCGCGGCGATGAGGACGTACGGATGAGGACGTACGGGGGATCAGGCGGCGAGCACGGCCCAGACGAGCTTGCGGGCGCCGCCGGGCGACAGCCAGCCCCAGGCGGTGCAGAGGGCGTCGATCAGCCGCAGCCCCCGCCCGAACTCGGAGAACACGTCGGGAGCCGCCGCCACCGGCACGGTCCGGCTGTGGTCGGTCACCACGCACGCCAGCTCCGCCCCGTGCGACAGCAGCCGGAGCTGCGCCGCCCCGCCGCCGTGCCGCATCGCGTTGGTCACCAGCTCCGACACCACCAGCTGAGCGTCGAAGGCCGGCCCCGAAACCCCCCACATGGTCAGCGTCTGATCGACGAACCGCCGCGCCGTCGCCACACAGGCGGGCTCGAGCGCGACCCGCTGATGGAAGGGGAACACCGCGTCGCACTCCCAGGCATGCCCCTCGACCAGAATGGAAAAAAGCCATCCTGGTGGCCGGGAACCGATGGCGGCTTGCGGCCGAGCGTCGAAAGTCGTCATTCTGGCCCCCGAAGCGCGGTCTGGTGATCCAATGCCCATCTTTACGGGGAGTGGTAACCGATGCAAGACTTTTCGTTGTTTACGGATGCGAATCGCATCTGCACGTGCAGATGACCTAGGAGCGGCAGGGTGAGCGCAGAGAGCGCGGAAGGGAAGCTTCTCAACCATTCGCCGGGAAGCCCGACGGTGCTGCGGATCCTGCTGGGCACCCAGCTGCGCAGGCTCCGCACGGAGAAGGGTATCTCGCGCGAGGACGCCGGGTACTCGATTCGCGCATCTCACGCCAAGATCAGCCGGCTGGAGCTCGGCCAGGTCAGCTTCAAGCAGCGCGACGTGGCCGACCTGCTGACCCTGTACGGCGTCACCGACCCCGCCGAGCGCGAGCCGCTGCTCGCCCTGGCCAAGCAGGCCAACGCCCCCGGCTGGTGGCACAAGTACGGCGACGTGCTGCCGCCCTGGTTCGAGGTCTACATCGGCCTCGAAGGCGCGGCCTCCAGCATCCGTACGTACGAGAACCAGTTCGTGCCCGGCCTCCTCCAGACCCCCGACTACGCCAGGGCCGTGATCGAACTGGCCCACGAGAAGGCCCCGAGGGTGGAGCTCGACCGCCGCGTGGCGGTGCGCACCACCCGGCAGGGGCGGCTGGAGAGCGGGCTGACGGTCTGGGCGGTGATCGACGAGGCCGTCGTGCGCCGTACGATCGGCGGCTCCGAGATCATGCGCGCACAGCTCGCCCATCTCCTCGACCTCACCGCCGAGCGCAACGTCACCGTGCAGATCATGCCGTTCGACCGCGGCGGCCACGCGGCGGCCGGGGGCCCGTTCAGCATCCTGCGCTTCCCCGAGCCCGAGCTGCCCGACGTCGTCTACATGGAGCAGCTCACCAGCGCCCTCTACCTGGACAAACCCGCCGACTCCGACAACTACATGGAAGTCATGGACCGGCTCAGCATCCAGGCCGAGGAGCCCAAGGAGACCAGGCGCTTCCTGGAACGCCTGCTTTCCCGATGAGCTGCTGATATCCCTGTGACCCACCCCATATCTGGCTTTTTGGTCGTCCGCTATATGGAGACCGACGCGTTACCGTATTGTCTCCTCGCAAACGCGGATGCACGTGCATCCGTAAGATCGCGAGGAGCTGCCCCCATGCATGAGTTCCGGAACGGAACGCCCGCCGGCCGCCTTCCTGTCGTCTGGCGCAAGAGCAAGCGGAGCAACCCCAACGGCAACTGCGTCGAAGTCGCGAACCTGCCCACGGGGGAGATAGCCATGCGTAACTCACGTTTTCCCGAAGGTCCCGCGCTGGTCTACACCCAGGCGGAGATCACCGCGTTCGTCCTGGGGGCCAAGGACGGCGAGTTCGACGATCTGATCGTCTGAGGTCTGACGTTTAGCGGAGCGCGCGCCGCTCAGGACCGCGGCGCGCTGTACCAGCGCCATTTCACCGGGCGCTCACGGCCGGGAAGGTCGGCGCGCCCGGTGACCCACAGCAGGGTCGTCCACGGATCCGTGTCGCGCGGGGCGTCGGGGAACAGCCGCGCCAGCACGCGGGCGCACATCCCGGCCGGTGGCGCCCACCCGAGCCCGAGCCCGTCGGCCAGGTCGTGGGTGTGGACGAGCGTCTCCACGATGCCCATCGCCGCCGAGCCCTCGGCGTCGGCCGCGCCGAAGCCGTGGTGGGCGCGGACCTCCGGCGGCGCGGTCCGCACCATGGCGGACAGCATCGCGCCGCACGACTCCAGCACCTGCAGCAGCCCGACGGGACCGGCCTTGGGGTCGGCGTGGATGGTGTTGGCGGGGCCTTCCGGCCTGCGACTTTCCAGGACGAACGGGACGTACGTGTCCAGCGGCGGCATCCTGAGCCCGAGCTGGGCGGCATAGGCGAACAGGTCGTCGGCCAGGTGCTCGACCGTCTCCCAGCACGTCCACTCCAGCGTGCCGGCCTTGCGGTCCCACGCGGTCTCGGGCGCCTCACGGAGGGCGCCGACGGCCAGCCGGACGGCCTCGTCGAGGTCGTCGGCGGTCACGGGGGAGAGCTCGGATTCCGTCATGCCGGGCACCCTATCGGCCGGGTGTGACAATCTCCGGAGAGCCCGGTTTGTCGGTGCCGCGTGGGATGCTGTCGGGCATGGATGTGTTGCGCGTGGTCGCCGCGGCGGTCGTGGACCGGGGGCGGCTGCTCGTCGTGAGCAAGCAGGCCGCTCCGGACGTCTTCTACCTGCCGGGGGGCAAGCCCGAGGCGGGGGAGGAGCCGGAGGAGACGCTCGCGCGCGAGCTGGCCGAGGAGCTCGGGGTGACCCCGCACGACCTGGCCCTGCTCGACCACGTGGAGGACGTGGCGGCGCTGGAGGGCGTGCCCATGCGCATGACGGTCTTCACCGCCAGGGTTTCGGGGGATCCGAGACCGGCCGCGGAGCTGGCGGCGCTGGGGTGGACGGACGGGCGTGACGCTTACGTGCCGCGTCTCGCGCCTGCCGTGCGCGACCAGGTGGTGCCGCTGCTCGTGCGGGCCGGTGTTCTCGGAGGTGCTGCCTGATCAGGCAGTTGTCCCGACCGGGTTCGCCGGAGCCTGTGCATGGAGGGCCAGGCTCCGGTTCATCGGGACAACTGCTTGATCACGCGATGATGGTGACGCTGCCGGGTATGTCAGGCGGCGGAGATGCCGGCGCTGGCCGCGCGGCGCATGCGACGACGACGCTCGGAGGCGCGCTCGTCTTCGTTGAGACCGCCCCACGTGCCGTACTTCTCCGGACGGGACAGCGCGTAGTCAAGGCACTCGTTGCGGACGGGGCACTGGGCGCAGATCGCCTTGGCCTTCCGCTCACGTACGTCACGCTCGGGCTGCCGCTCCCCGTCGGGGCCGAAGAAGAGCACGAGGTCCTCACCCCGGCACGCGGCATCATCCTGCCAACCCCAGCTGGGGCGCGGGCGGGCGAGCTGCCGACGTACCTGAGACATGAGAAAACCACCTTCGTGAGAGGTATTTCGGTAATTGGGCCGCATTGGACGCTTATGGCGTCACTGTTCCAACGCAACGTTGGGCCGCGATGTTCCCTGTTCAGGCGAGAGCGGGCGTGGCGTACCGCACAGGCGTGAGCCTGTCCAGCGAAACCAGCCGGTAGGTGGTGATCGTCTCGGCGCAAGCCGTACCACACGGCGCTGTGAACGCCGATGGCTCAACCACAACCTGGAACCGGACGTCGCCGCGGCCCCGCGCGTTGACCCGCACGATGGCTACGGTGACGTCACCGTCCGACCTGGAGGATTCCACGGCCACCGCGCCGACGGAACACTCTCCCGTATGGGCTCGGGCGAAGTGCTCCACGGCTTGCAATGGCTCAGGGATGCCTGCGCGTCCCCGGTAGCGGTCGAGAATGACCTCGCCCGACCGGTACGCGTTAGCCGCTGCCAGTGCAGCAGCCTGAGACATGCTGCCGTAGAAAATTCCGTGTGGCAAGCACACCAGGTTGGCGGCGTAGCGATCGCCGCCAACGTGTGACGTTTCCCACACTCTGTCCGGCAAAGAATCGGCCAGCGTGCGAGCGAGGGGTAGTCCAATGCGGGCGCAGCACGCATTGCGCTTGGCGTGCGTGCAGACCAGAAATACCGGCTCGTCTTCAAGTATGCAGGACTCCGGGACCACTCCCGCCACGAGCGCGTCGAGGTCAAGATCGTCGGGACCTGCGACGACACCGCTCGCCAACCAGGGCCGGTCTCCTACCGCGTACGCGAGTAGCACACGGATCCCCTGCTCCTGTGGGCGGGTTCGCTTTCCCGGCCGGCGGATCAACTGGGGCCTGATACCGCGCTCGAGCGCCCGGTGGACCAGTTCGGAGATTTTTTCAGGAAGTTCGAAGTTTTCCAGGTGTGACGGCCAGGCGCCGGTGTATTCGACGAGCAGCCACAGCCGGGCTCCCACGGTGGCGCTGGCCAACGTCGGAACCCCTCCGGTGTGGCACCCGTTCGGATGCTCGCAGCCCCTTGCCAACGCCTGTTCTCCCTCCCCAACCCGAATTAGGTAAGACTAACCTAACGGATTGGTGGGGTCAGTCGCGGGCGGTTCTGTGCAACACGTCCCGTGTCGCGGGCAGTGCGCGGTCCCTGTCCTGCTTGACCAGGCCGATCCTGGTCCTCCTGTCCAGCAGGTCGCCCTCGTCGAGCGCGCCCTCGTGCCGGACCGACCAGACCAGCTCGCCCTCGGTGATGCCGAGCCCGACCTCCTCCGGGTGCGCCTTGACGAGCTCGTGCACGGCCTCGGCCTCGCTGCCGTACCGCTCGGCCAGCCGGTGCGGCACCCCGGACGGCCGAGGGCCCGCCCCGGCGAGCGGGATCTTTCTTGTACGACTCCGGCGCGCCCGGAGTTTCCCGGACGAGACCGCTTCATCCACCGCGTCCTCGGCCATCCGCCGATATGTCGTGAGCTTGCCGCCGACGACCGTGACGATCCCGTCATGCGCGAGAACGGCGTGTCTACGCGAGATGTCGGCCGTGTGACCGTCGGCCGCCAGAAGGGGCCTGAGGCCCGCGTACGCGCCCGCGACCGCCTCCCGGGTCACCTGAGTCTCAAGAACCCCGTTCAGCACCTCCAGGAGCGTTCTGACGTCTTCCTCGGGCACTTCCGGAACATCGGGGACGGCCCCGTCCACCGGTTCGTCGGTGAGGCCGACGTACACGCGGCCGTCGCGCTGGGGGAGTACGAGCGCGAATCGGTTGGTCTCTCCGGGAATGGGCACATGCATGCCGGCGATCAGCCCGGGGAGCGTCCCGTGGGTCAGCACGAGGTGGGTGCCGCGCGAGGGACGCAGCTTCACCTCGGGATCCAGCCCGCCCGCCCACACCCCGGCCGCGTTGATCACCACTCTGGCGCGGACGTCGAACTCCTCGCCCGTCAGCTCGTCGCGTACCAGCGCGCCCTGCCCCGTGAGCCGCAGCGCGCGGCAGCGGGTCAGCACACGGGCGCCGTGCGCGGCGGCGGTCCTGGCGATCGCCACGACCAGTCGGGCGTCGTCCAGCAGCCGGCCGTCCCACGAC
>NZ_JBSFTC010000120.1:0-31604 GCF_053590415.1 Nonomuraea sp. NPDC003201 | reverse complement strand
TGCCGCGCCAGTTGCCCGCGCCGCCGCCGGTGTTCGTCGGACGCCCGCGCGAGCTGGCCACCCTGGACGACGCGCTGACCGGCGACGGCAGGGACCGGGTGGCGATGATCTCCGCCATCGGCGGGTACGGCGGCATCGGCAAGACCTGGCTGGCCCTGTACTGGGCGCACCACCACGTGGACCGCTTCCCGGACGGGCAGATCTACCTGGACCTGCGCGGATTCGACGCCGGGAACGCGCCGATGCCGGTGGAGACGGCCCTGCGCCTGCTGATCGGCGCGCTCGGCGCGGATCCCGCCGCCGTCCCGCAGCGGCCGGAGGAGCAGACGGCGCTCTACCGCAGCCTGACGGCCCGCAAACGCCTGCTGATCGTGCTCGACAACGCCCGCGACACCGCCCAGGTCGTCCCCCTGCTGCCGGGCACGCCCTCCTGCACCGTGCTGGTCACCAGCCGCAACCAGCTCCCCGGGCTGATCGCCGGCCACGACGCCCGCCACGTGCCGCTGGACGTGCTCGACGCCGCCGAAGCCCGCCGGCTGCTGGTGCACCACCTGGGGCCCGAGCGGGTCGACGCCGAGCCGGAGGCGGTGGCCGCCCTGGTGGAGCGCTGTGCCGGGCTGCCGCTGGCGCTGAGCATCATCGCGGCCCGCGCCCTGATGAGCCCGTGGCTCCCGCTCGCGTCCCTGGCCGAGGAGCTGCGCGCGGAGTCCAACCGGCTCGACGCGCTGGACGCCGGTGAGTTGTCGGCGGACCTGCGGACCGTGTTCGCCGCCTCGTACCGCGCGCTGGAGCCGGAGGCGGCCCGGCTGTTCCGATTACTGGCCCTGCACCCGGGACCGGACATCCCGCCGCCCGCCGCGGCCGGCCTCCTGGGCACGGACGCCCGGCGGCCCATGGCCGGGCTGGTCCGCGCGCACCTGGTCACCGAGCACGCTCCCGGCCGCTTCGCCCTCCACGACCTGCTGCGCGACTACGCGGCCGAACGGGCGTACGCCGAGGACACCGAGGCCGAGCGCGACGCGGCGCTGCGCCGCCTGCTCGACCACTACCTGCACACCGCGCACGCGGCGGCCCTGCTGTTCTACCCGAACCGGCGGGCGATCCAGCTGACCGAACCCCTCGCCCCCGGCGCCGTCCCGGTCGTCCTGCGCGACCACCAGCAGGCCGCCGACTGGCTCGCCGCCGAGATCCAGGCGCTGCTGTGGGCGGTCAGGCGGGCCGCCGACGCCGGGCTGGCCACGCACGCCTGGCAGCTGGCCTGGTCGCTGGCCGACTATCTCAACCGCCAGGGACGCCGGCAGGACATCCTCACCACGCAGCAGGCCGCCCTGGACGCCGCCCGGAACCAGGGCGACCTCGTCGGGCAGTGCCGGGCGCACCAGACCATCGCCCGCACCCATCTGCGGCTCGGCCGCTACGACGACGCCCGCGTCCAGCTCGATCACGCGCTCGACCTGGCCACCCGGCTCGGCGACCTGGCGCTCCAGGCTCGCGCGAACCACAGCCTCACCATGGTGTTCAGCGCTCAGGAGCGCCACAGCGAGGCCCTCGCGCACGCCCAGCGGGCACTTGAGCTGTACCGGGACCTGGGCGACAAGAGCAGCACCGCCGACATCCTCAACTCCGTCGGCTGGGAGCACGCCGAACTCGGGCACCACCGCGAGGCCGTCGACCACTGCGAGCAGGCCGTGGCCCTGTTCGAGTCGCTCGGCGACCCGTACGGCCAGGCGGCCGCCCTGGACAGCCTGGGCTACGCCTACCACCGCGCCGGCGACCACGACCGGGCCGCCGGCCGCTACCGGCACGCTCTGCGGCTGTTCCGGGAGGTGGGGGACCGCGGGGAGGAGGCGGCGTGCCTGCTCAACCTCGGAGACACCCACCAGTCCGCCGGTGACGAGGCGGCGGCCCGCCGGGAGTGGCGGGCCGCGCTGGACATCCTCGACGAGCTCGACCGGCCCGGCGACGATCCGGTACGGAGCAGGCTCGCCGCCCGCCTCGGCCTCACCGGGGACCGCTGACGGCCCCCGACCAGATCATCCGCGCACGGTGGAGGTCCTCAGCTCCGGGTCGGCGGCGATCTCGGCCTCGGTGAAACGCTCGGTGACCCACTGGCCGCGCGAGAACAGGACCGTCTGGTCGGTGTGGTGCGGCGAGCTGGGGTCGGCGGAGAGCGAATAGGTGAGGATGGTCCGCGTACGCGGCCCGGCGGGGGTGAGCTCGACGGCCATCATGAAGGTCGAACCGGTGTCCACCTCCGGGTAGCGCCCGTCCGCGCCGAGGATGCCGCTCATGCGTACCCTGTCGAAGCAGCCCTCGCCTTCGGTGCAGCCGGGGATCGGGACCGAGGAGTAGCGCTGCGCCTGGCCCGGGGTGAGCGTCAGGGGGACGCCGCCCGCCTGGAAGGCGGCCACGGCGTCGGCCAGGGCCAGCCGTACCACCGGGTCGTCGCTCTTGAGACCCCGGGGGGTGGCCAGCGGGCGCGCGGGATCGAACGGCACCCGCCACGGGCTGTAGACGGGCTCTCCCGGCTTGGTGGGGCGCCCCAGCCGCCCGAAGAACTCGCGCCACAGGATGGCCCCCCGGCCGTCCAGGGTGGCCCGCCCGTTCCACTTGAGCAGTGTCCGGCAGGCCTCGCGCACGTCCACCCGCTTGCCATCGGACGTGGTCAGGGTGCTGTCACGGCACAGCTTCGGCAGGTCCGGGCGCATGAGCTCGAAGGTGTAATTGCGCTTGCCCTGCACGCTCGCCTGCAGCGTCTCCAGGGTGAAGCCGGGAGCGCCGAGCCCGTCGGCGCCGGACAGCCGCTGGGCGATCATGTCCAGGCTGACGCGCGGGCGCGGCTCCAGGTCGGTACGCGCCTTGCCGAACGCGCGCGGGTAGCCGGTCAGCGGTGCCGACGGGTTCGTCATCCAGAAGGTGTTGTTGGAGTTGGCCACGTAGTCGGCGCGGGTCAGCCTCGGCCGGCCGCCGGGCCCGAAGACGCCGGGCACGACGGCGTCGCGGTCCTTGCCCCACAGGCACGCGGAGGTCGAGCCGTCCAGGACGTACTCCTCCAGGCCCTGGATGGGGGAGGGCTTGCCGCAGCGCTCCGCCTGGGCGTCGGTGACGTGGGGGACCATCGAGGTGTCGGCGAAGTAGGCGCTCCCGCCGACGTCGGTGGCGAGCGTGTGGACGAACGGCATGCCCTGGTAGGTGTCCTGGGCGGCACGCAGCTGGGTGAGGTTCCGCGCCCTGGCCATCGCCAGCCACTCGTCGGCCGCGCGCAGGTTGCCGGCGTTGGCGTCGGCCAGCGCGTAGGCGACCTCGCCGGTCTGCCCGGCGGCCAGCACCGGGCCGTAGCGCGAGGTATAGAGCGTGTGGTCCACGACGGTGCCGTCCTGGAGGGTGACCCGCACCTTCTGGTGGCCCATCGGCTCGGTCCGGCCGTCCACCCGGTAGCTGGTGCGGTCCACGAGGTCGAGCCGGTAGAGGTTGAACCGCTGGGCGTGGGAGACCGTGTGGGTCCAGGCCGTGGTCGCGTTGTGGCCGATCTGGACGACCGGCGTGCCGTACAGGCTGCCGCCGGAGACGTCGAGCACGCCGGGGATGGTCAGCTGCACCTGATAGAAGCGGCGGATCCCGTTCCAGGGGAAGTGCGGGTCGGCCAGCACCATGCCGTGGCCGTCTCGGGTCGCCCGGCGGCCGAGCGCCCAGGCGTTGCTGCCCGCGGCGGGCCTGCGCTCCGGCCCCTCGGCGTCGGCTTTTCCGACGACGTACTCCTTCATCCCGGCGATGCCGGTCATCTGGCTGAGGTCGAGCAGGTTGTTCCACAGGTCGGTCGCGGTGATGGGGCCGACCCAGGCCTTGCCCCGGCAGGTGGGATCCGGCAGGTTCGCCACGCCGGTCTGCTCCAGGTAGCGGTTGTACCCGGCGACGTAGCCGTCCACGAGCCGGCGCAGCTCGCCGGTCGGGCCCAGCGGCGATCGCCGGGCCAGCAGCCGAGGCACCACGCCGGAGTCGGCGACGCTCTTGTAGTAGACGTCGCTGACCAGGTTGGCGACCGGGCGGACCGGGTCGTCGGACTTCGCCTGAGGGCCGAAGTACCGGGACCGCTCGCCCCGTAACGTCACCACCCAGGAGGCCAGCACGCAGAGGTTGTCCTGCGCGAAGGCGTAGCCGTACCCGAATCCGAGCCCGCCGTAGTCCTTGGCGGATATGTGGGGAATGCCGTACTCGGTGCGCCGGATCTCGGCGGAGTAGCGACCGTCGTCCGCCAGGGCGGGCGCGTCGGTGCGCACCACCACCATGACGGCTGCGACCAGGGCCGGCGCGATCAGCGCGGCCGATTTCAGCTTCATCGCAACTCCTATTCGAAACGCGCGTTGTCGGGCGCGGTCATGCGCCCGAGCAGCGGTAGGGCGGTGAGGATCACCAGGAGGGAGGCGGCCAGGCCGCCGCCGAGGGAGGCGAAGTAGACCGGCCCGGGCATCGCGAGCGAGGCGCCCTTCATCGCGAGCTGGCCGATGAGCGGCTCGGCCACGGCGAAGCCGGCGCCGGCGGCGAGCACGGCGGCCAGGACGAGCGGCAGCGCCGACTCCAGCAGCACCACCGTGGCCAGGGTCCGCCTGGGCGTGCCGGCCAGCCGCAGCAGCGTGAACGGCTGCCTGCGCTCCACCAGGCCGCCGCCGACCGCCACCACGAGGCTGCAGCCGCCCGCGACCAGGGTGAGCGCGACCATGGCCAGCGCGATGCTCTCCGCCCTGGTGTACAGGTCGGCCCTGACCTGGGCGACCTCGGCGAAGGTCATCGGCGCCTGCGCGGAGTAGCCGGCCACCAGGGTACGCAGCCGCTCCAGCGTCGCCGCGTCACCCGTACGGATCATGACGGCCATCAGATCGAGCCCGGCGGCGGAGGCGGACTCGCTGGCCGGTCCGGCCAGCGGGAGGAGCTTGTCGATGGTGAGGGGATTGTCGGCGCCGACGACGCGGTCGAACCGGCCCAGCACGGCCTGCGCGCCCGCGGGGCACCGGCCGAGCACGGGGAAGCGGGCCAGGTTCGAGCACTCGACGACGGAGGTCGCGGGCGGCGAGCCGTCGGGCGGCGGGCGCAGGCTCTCCAGATCCGCCCTGGCGTAGATCGGCAGCACGTCCACGCCGGGCTGGGCGCGTACCTGGGCGAGCAGGTCCGCCGCCGCCCGCGGCGACAGGCTCGCGATGCCCGGCCGCCAGAGCGTGGCGCCCAGCACGTCGTTGAGCGTGCCGCCGGCCACGGCCCGCTGGCCCGCGACCACCGTGGGCACGAGGGCCGCGATCGTCGTCCCGATGAACACCGCCAGCACCAGCCCGCTCACCGATCTGAACGCGGTCTTCGGGTCGGCGGCCAGGCGCTGCGCGGCCAGCAGCGTCGCCGCGCCGCGGGTCAGCCGGGCGGCCAGGCGCGCGCCGAGCATCGTCAGCCACGGCCCGGCCAGCACGAGCCCGGCCATGGTGAGCGCGATCCCCGCGTTGGCGAGCAGGGTGTCGGCTTTGCCGTCCTTGAACGCCGGACCCGCGAGCAGCCCCAGTCCGGCGAGCAGCGGGACCATCCGCCACGCTCTCGGCGGCGGCGGGGCGGCCTTCCTGGCCACGCCGAGCGGTGAGATCCGCACCCGGCGCAGTGACCACAGGGAGGCGGCCGCCGCGACGACGGGCACGCAGGCGAGCACGGCCGCGTACTGCCAGAGGCTCGGGACGGCCAGCTCGGGGAAGAAGCGCGAACCGGTGATCCGGATCCCGGCCACGACCGGCCGTACGAGCTGGAAGAGCACGACGCCGGCCAGCGCGCCGAGCAGCGCGCCCAGCGCGGCGTCCACCGCGGCGAGGATGTTGATCTGCCGGGAGGTGGCGCCGACCAGCCGGATCGCCGCGAAGCGCGTCTCGCGGCGGGCGGCGGCCAGCCGGGTGGCGGTGCCCACCAGCACCAGCAGCGGGACGATCAGCCCGACGGCGGCGATGCCGAACCCGAAGCGATAGACGTCCGCGCTCCGGTCGACCGCCGGCTCGGTGGCGATCGTGTCGACCCGCCGGGTGCCGATCATGGCGGCGACCTGCTGCGGCGTCCCGCCCACCACGATGACCAGCTCGTCGGGCCCGGCCAGCGCGGCCCGGCCGATCAGGCCCGCCCGCGTCCCGGGGAAGCGGGCGGCGAGTTGCTCGCGCGGCGCCGAGTCCAGGAGCCGGGCCAGCGCGGGCGAGGCGTAGTACTGGCCGGGGCCGGGCATGCGGGACAGGCCCGGGATGACCGGCGCCCGGCCGCCGAGTGCGGCGGCGTCGAGCCTGGTGATCGTCCGGCCCGCGTAGAAGTCCTCGCGGAGGTTCCACAGAGCGCCGTCGCCGGTGGCGTCCAGGGCCCAGCCGCTGGGCGCCGTGCCGCGCGCGCACTCCCAGCAGGGCCGGTCGCCGGTGGCCTGGAAGGCGTTGAACAGCGACAACGTCGCCAGCAGCACCGCGACGCCGACCGCCACCCCGGCCACGATCAGCGCCAGCCGGGCCGCCGTCTCCCTGCCGCTGCGCAGCGACAACCGCAGCCCCAGCGAGATCATCGGAGGACCCCGCCGGCGTACGGGTCGGTCACCTTGCCGTCGCGCACCACGACCTCGCGGTCGGCGCAGGCGGCCACCCGGGCGTCGTGCGTCACCACGATCACGGTGGCGCCCTCCTCGCGGGCCAGGCCCACCAGCAGGTTCATCACGTGCTCGCCGGTGAGCGAGTCGAGCGCGCCGGTCGGCTCGTCGGCGAAGATGACGCGCGGCCCGGTCACCAGCGCCCGCGCGATGGCCACCCGCTGCGCCTGCCCGCCCGACAGCTCCCCGGTACGCCGCCCGCCCAGCCCGGCCAGTTCCAGCCGCTCCAGCCAGGACGCGGCCCGCGCGTACGCCTGCTTGCGTCTGGTACGGCCGAGCAGCAGCGGCAGCGCCACGTTGTCGGCCACCGTCAGCTCGGGCACGAGCTGGCCGAACTGGAAGACGAACCCGAAGGCGGTACGCCGCAGCTCGCTGCGGCGGCCGTCGTCCAGCGTGTCGAGCCGCCGCCCGTCGAACCACACCTCGCCGGTGTCCGGGGTGAAGATCCCGGCCAGGCAGTGCAGCAGCGTCGACTTGCCGGAACCGCTGGGCCCCATGATGGCCAGGACCTCGCCCGCGGCCACCGACAGGCCGGCCTCCCGCAGCGCGGGCGTGCTGCCGAAGGAGCGGCTGATGCCCTCGGCCCGCAGCAGAGCGTTGACGATCATCGTTCGCGCACCGTTTCGGCCAGCGCCCCCAGCCTGGCCTGGGTGACGTCGATCCACCGCAGGTCGGCCTCCAGCCGGAACAGGGCATGGTCGGCGAGGAGCGTGTCGATCAGCGCGCCGCCGCGCTTGATCTCGGACAGCTCCCGCATGCGCCGCAGATGCGTGGCGCGCTGGGCGTCGAGGTAGCCCGCCGCGTCGCGGCCCAGCATCAGCGCCAGCACGACCTTCGTGAACAGCACCGTCTGCAGGTACGGCTCGGCCTCGACCGGCTCGGCCAGCCACCTCTCGACCTCGCTCCGGCCGACCGGGGTGATGGCGTAGCGCTTGCGGTCGGGGCCGTCGCCCGGCTCGCTCTGCCCGGCGGCGATCTTGCCGTCCCTGACCAGGCGGGCGAGCGTGGAGTACACCTGGCCGAACGGCAGGGACCTGCCCCCGCCGAAGTAGGTGTCGTAGTCGCGTTTCAGGTCGTAACCATGGCTCGGCTCCCGCTCCAGGAGGCCGAGCAGCGCAAGGGGAACGCTCATGCCGGGAGACTATACTCTGAGGGTATATCCGCGGCGTATAAACGCCGAGCTCGCCGGATCTTCGGCCTGCGAGCGGTCCTAGAGGCGGATGCTGATCTGCGCGCCGTGCTCGCGGAAGCCGAGCGCGCGGGCGCGGCCGCGTCCAGCCAGGGGCGGAAGCCGGCGGCGGCGAGGACGTCCCCGCCTTCGCGGACGGCGTAGGCGGCCGAGGCGATCTCCTCCAGGCCGGACTCGTCCGCCTCCTCCTCCGGCACCGATTCGAGCAGGGCCCGGATCGCCGGGTGATCGGCCGGCAGGCGTTCGGCGACGGGCGGGGCGGCGACGAAGTCACCGGCGTCCCCGCTCGCGGGAAACGTGACGGGGGTGCCGGCCAGGGCCGCCCACAGGTCACGCGCCCGGTCCGGCGCACTTCTCGGCATCCTCCGATGATCGCTACCGCAGGCCTCCGGGGCCGACCCGGGTGCCGCCGAAGAGCGCCGCGTGACCGGCGACGAAGTTCTTGACGCTCGTCGCGGGCCGTCCGGTGATGGTCTCGACGTCGTGGGTCAGGCGGGCGTAGCGGCCCCGCGCGTGCAGCCGCGCCATGGTGGAGATGTGCTCGGCCACGTGGTCCGGCAGCTTCGCCTTGCGGAGGTCCCGCTCGATCCACTCCTTCAGCGGCATGTCCACGTACGTGATGCGCCGCCCCAGGGCCTCGGAGTACTCCGCCGCCACGGCGTTCATGTCCTCCGAGCGCGGGCCGGTGAGCTCGTACACCTTGCCGACGTGCGGCGACGGGGCGGCCAGGATGGTCGCGACGACCTCCGCCACGTCGCCCGCCGCGACCGGCGAGGTCCGCGCGCCCCCGAACGGCAGGCGGATCTCGTCCCGCTCGGCTATGGAGGCGGCGGCGAAGAGGGTGAAGAAGGGGTGTTCGAGGAAGACCGTGGGCCGGACGACGACCAGCGGCAGCCCGGACCAGGTGAGCGCCTGCTCGGCGAGCCAGTGCAGCCGCTGCTGGCGTGACTCCTCCGTGCTCGTGGTGGTCATCCCGGAGACGGTCATCTGCGAGAGGTTGACGAACGCCCCGATGCCGGCGGTCTGGCGGGCCACGGTCGCCATGGTGACCGCGCCCTCCAGGTACGACGGCGAGACGCTCATGCTGAAGAACACCCGGCCGACACCGTGCATGGCGGGGACGACGTCGGCGGCGCGCGTCATGTCGGCGACGACGACCTCGGCCCCCGTGGCCCGCAGCGCCTCGGCGCGCTCGTCCTCGCGGTGGACGAGCGCCCGGACCGGGAGCCCCTGGCGCCGCAGCGTCTCCACGACGGTCCGGCCGACCGCTCCGACGCTGCCGGCGGCGCCCGTGACGAGAATCGGTCTGTCCTGGGGCATCGGTCACCTCCCTGACCTCACCCCAGCAAACTCGGGACGATTCCTCCACCGGGACGCCCGGCGGATGGCGATGTCGTTAATCCGGGACCATCAAGATTTCGCCAGTGGTGCCGAGCTCAGGAGGGATCGACGTCGGCGATGGCGACGGAGAAGACGACCCGTTCCTCCTCGCCCTCGGTGAGCCCCCACAGCTCGCCGGTGGCGTACCACTGCGACAGGTCCTCCGGCCGGTACGCCCAGCTCGTGTGGGCGCTGATCGTCCGGGGCGTGGTGGCGACGTTCACGGTGGCGAAGCGTCTCCTGGGGTCGGGGCCGGGGTGCCCGCCGGCCGCCATGTTGATGTAGAGGAGGTCGCCGTCGGACTGGACGCCCTGCACGTCGCTGATGGCGTCGGCGGGGTCGGCCGGGACGGTGGACACCCAGGCCTGCACGGGAGCGTTGATGAGCCGGTAGTCGCCGTCCGGGGGCGGCTGGAACCGGTAGCGGACCAGTTTGGTGCCGGCCGGGGAGCCCGTGGAGCCGCTGGAGGCCTTGTAGGTTCCGGTGATCAGGCTGGCGCCGCCGGAGCTGTGGCGGTCCAGGGAGACGTAGTCCAGGCGGATGGGGGTGATGTAGTGGCGCACCTCGGGGATGACGTACTTGTAGTCGCCGCCGCTCCCGTCCCGCTTGCGATAGATCTTGCGGGTGTCGAACACCCGGATGGTGTTGTAAGTGGAGTCGGGGCCCGAGTAGCCGTTCCAGTTGGTGCTGGAGGTCATGAACAGGTAGGGGCCGTACCAGGCCAGGCCGCCGCCGTGACCGTACACGCGCCGCAGCTTCCCCTGGCCGTCGACCCACACGGGCAGGACGTTGCGGTAGCGGCGGTCGTCGAGGTCGACCACCGACAGGTTCACGGAGTTGGTGCGGTAGTCGGGGTTGTCCGGGTCGGGGGAGTTCAGCCAGACCCAGCTGGTGATGAGCGCCCGGTGGTCGCCGCCGATCGGGGTGCCGTCGAGCTGGGCCTCGCCCGAGGTGGCCAGCCCCTGTGGCACCCAGGGGGAGTGTGGGAGGTCCTCCTTGTCGCCCTGGGCGGCGGTGGGCCAGCAGAACCAGGAGCGGACCGGCACGCGCGGCAGATAGGCCGCCCGGGCGGCGCAGCCGGGGTCCTCGTTGCCGGGCAGCGCGACGCGGTCGGTCCCGCTGAGCGCCCCGCCGATGCCCACCTGCTCGTACTCCGCCGTGAGCGGCACGGTGTACGGGTCGGATCCGGCGCGCAGGTCGAGGCCCGTCAGGCTCAGGGGCTGGAGTGGTGCCGTGGCCGTGGTCAGGGCCGACGCGGCGCCGGGCGACAGCGCGGGCGCGGCCAGGACGCACGCGGCACCTATCCGTACGAGCCAGGTCAAAGGGGTGGTCATGGAGGTGCTCCTCGTTCGACGCCGAGCTTCGAACCTGAGTGTGATCACTTCCGGGGCCACAGACAAGATCGCGTTTTACGTGAACAGCTGGCCGCCGTTGACGTCGATGGTGGCGCCGGTGAGGGCTCTGGCGTGGTCGGAGGCGAGGTAGAGGACGGCGCGGGCCACGTCCTCCTCGGTGGCGATGCGGCGCAGCGCCATCGCCGAGACGTCGCGGGCGAGGATCTCCTCGAACGGCACGCCTTCCGCCGCCGCCCGCGTGCGCATCCAGTCGTCGAGCACGTCACTGGCGATCCAGCCGGGGGCGACGCAGTTGACCCGCACCCCGTACGGGCCGAGCTCGTCGGCGAGGCAGTGGGACAGCAGGTGCGCGGCGGCCTTGCCCGCGGCGTAGTCGCTGCGGCCCGCGTAGCCCGTGCGGGAGGACATGGAGGTGATGTTGACGATCGAGCCGGAGCCCTGGGCCACCATGTGCGGCGCGATGAACCTGCAGGCCAGCAGGGTGCCGTAGCCGCCCGTCTGGACGGCCTCGCGCCAGGCCTCGAGGTCGCCGTCGGACATGTCGAGCACGTTCCTGCGGTGCGATCCGGGGAAGGCGGCGTTGACCAGCACGTCCACCCGGCCGAAGCGGTCGATCACGGTGCCGGCGAGCCGCCGTACGTCCTCCGTCCTGGTCACGTCGGCGGGCACGGCCAGCGCGCCCGGCACCGCGGCGGCGGTCCGCTCGACGGTGGCCGGGGTGCGGGCGGCCACGACGACCCTGGCGCCCTCCTCGCTCAGCAGGCGCGCCAGGGTCCGCCCCAGCCCGGGGCCCGCCCCGGTGACGACCGCGACCTTGTCATCGAGCAGCACGCCCTGACTCTACCAAGCGTTTGCTCGATAGCGCGGTGCTGGGCAGGGGCGTTGCGGAGGGTGATGTTGATGCGGTTCCAGGCGTTGATCGTCGAGATCGCCATGACCAGGGCGGCCGGCGCCTTCCTGGTCGAGGACGACTTCGCGCGCCATCTCGGGCACGGCGCGCCGGTGCCTCCCACGCTCGTCGCCGACGACCGCGACGGCACCGTGGTCCACGTGAGCTCCCTGACCAAACCCGCCTCGCCCAGCCTGCGCATCGGCGCGGTCATCGCCAGGGGCCCGGTGATGGAACGGCTGCGCGCGATGCGGCGGGTCGACGACTTCTTCATCGCGCGCCCCCTCCAGGAGGCGGCCGTCGAACTGCTCAGCACCCCGGCCCGGGACCGGCACGTGCGTGCCGGTCCCAGGCCGGGCCCACGCGCTGCGCGAACGCTGCGCCGCGCTGGTCACCGCGCTCGCCCGCGAGGTCCCCGGCTGGGTGCCCGGGCAGATCCCCACCGGAGGGCTGCACCTGTGGGTGCGGATGGGCGCGGGCCACGACCACGCCGCCGTCGAGGCGGCGCGGGCGCGGGGTGTGGTCATCAGCGCGGGCGGCGACTACTTCGCCGCGGAGGCTCCGGGCGGCTACCTGCGGCTCGGCCTCGCGGCGGCCGCCGACGTCGCCGAGCTGGCCGAGGGTGCGCGGCGGCTCGGCGGGCCGCCGCGTTCCCTCACTGGGTGAGCGTCCATCCGTTGATGTAGCCCTTGTCGCCGGATGTGACGTCTTCGACGCGGAGTTTCCAGCTGCCGCTGGCTGGTGATGTGCTGGCGTTGACGTGATAGGTCTCGTTCAGGACGTCGGCGTCGTCCTTGGGTGCCGGTGCCCGTAGCGGGTAGACCTTGCCGTCCGGGGCGACCAGGTCGAGCTTGAGGTCACCGCGCCAGGTGTGGTTGATCTCGACGTAGACGGTCACGTTGGAGGGGGCGTTGCCGGAGAGCCAGCCGACCACGATCTGGGACTCCGCGCTGCCGGGGTCGGGGATGGGCACGTCGTCCCACGCGCCGAAGCAGGGCAGCCTGATGGTCCAGCTGTCGATGTAGCCGGTGTCGAGCCATTCGACGTCCTGGGCGCGCAGTTTCCAGGTGCCCTTCACCGGGGAGGCGCTGGCGTTGACGTGATAGGTCTCGTGGATGATGTCGGCGCTGTCGTTGGGGGCGGGCGCCCGCAGCGGATAGATCTTGCCGTCCGGGGCGATCAGGTCGGCCTTGATCTCGCCGCGCCAGGTGTGGTGGATGTCGATGTAGACCTCGATGTTGGCGGGTGCGCTGCCGATGAGGTCGTTGACCACGATCTTCGATTCCACGTAGCCGTGGTCGGGGATGGCGTAGTCGGTCCCGTTGGTGTAGTTGGGCAGCGGCCAGGGGTCCGCGTCGGGGTCCGGGG
Organism: Nonomuraea sp. NPDC003201; assembly: GCF_053590415.1. Classification (NCBI taxonomy): domain Bacteria; kingdom Bacillati; phylum Actinomycetota; class Actinomycetes; order Streptosporangiales; family Streptosporangiaceae; genus Nonomuraea; species Nonomuraea sp. NPDC003201. Next base: position 18,783 of record NZ_JBSFTC010000120.1, on the reverse strand, counting down.
TGGGGTTGGTGCTGCCGAGGACGGCGGTGTCGAGCTGGATGCGGGGGGTGGTGGCGCCGGTGTAGGTGATGACCTTGCCGGTGGTCTTCAGGGTGGTCACCAGCTGGGAGACGGCGGTGGTGGGCTGGGCCTGGCGCATCACGGCCAGGGCGCCGGTGACGTGGGGGGCGGCCATGGAGGTGCCGCTCATGGAGGCGTACTTGTTGCCGGGGATGGAGGAGACGATGTCCGTGCCCGGGGCGAACAGGTCCAGCAGGGTGCCGCGGTTGCTGAACGTGGACGGGGTGTCCGTGTCGGTGGTGCTGCCGACGGCGATGGCCGAGGAGACGCAGGCCGGCGCGCTGATGCCGTCGCCGTAGCCGTTGTTGCCGGAGGCGATGACGGTGGCCACGCCGGCGGCCAGGAGGGCGTCGATGGCGGGTTTGCGGGGGTCGGAGTCGCAGGCGGCGGTGTAGCGGCCGCTGCCGAGGCTGAGGTTGGCGGCCACGATGGGGGTGCCGCCCTCCTGCAGCTCCAGGACCTTCTCCAGGCCGGCGATCTGGGCGCTGGTGAAACTGAGCACGCAGGGGGCCGCGCCGGCGCCGCAGAAGTCCTCGGAGGTGAACTTGCTGAAGACCTGGATGGCGACGAGTTCGGCGGCGGGGGCGACGCCGGCGGGCGGGGCCCCGGTGACGTTCTGGCCGTTGCCGATGGCGATGCCGGCCACGTGGGTGCCGTGGTCGCAGTCGAGGGCGACGTCGGCGCAGGGGCCGGTGTCGGTGTCGGCCGAGCCGGGGCCTTCCTGCTCGGCGTTGCCGTCGGGGCACAGGCTGGTGGCCGAGTAGTCGGCGTCGACGGGGGAGAAGCAGGCCTCCTCGAGGACGCGGCTGCCCAGGAAGGGGTGGTTGACGGCGACGCCGGTGTCCAGGACGGCGACGACGCTGCCGGCGCCGGTCATGCCCGCGGCGCGGGTGCGGTCCCCGCCGATCAGGGGGATGCTCTGGGCCAGCACCGGGGGTACGGGCTTGTCCTCGGTGACGCTGACCACGTTGGCGAGCTTGGACAGGCGGTCCACGGCCGCCGCGTCCACGCGCAGGGTGACCATGGGGAAGCGGGAGGAGGTCTGCAGGACCTGGCCGTTGGCGGAGGCGTCGGGCAGGTCGGTCCGGGACTTGGTGACCACGTTCACCCGGAGTTTGCCGCCGGCGGCCAGCTTGGTGCGCAGCTCGGGCTCCACCGTCGGCGCCGCCGCTGTGGTCTGCTGGGTGGTCTGCTGCTCCAGGTTGGCCGAGGTCGCGTGGGCCGGCACGCTCACGAGCGTCGTGGCCGCGAATGCCACGATGACACAGGATAAGACCGGAAATTTCATGACATATCGCGCCTTACGTGAAGAGTTCCATGGTGACGACGCCGACATGAGGGGGTGGCCGGACGGCGATCGATCCCGCCGTCCGGCCTGTGGGGTCACAGCGAGTGGTTACGTCGCGTTCGCGCCGTTCTTGGGGTTGCCCTTGACGCGGACGGCGGCCCAGTAGACGAGGGCGATCCGCCGGCAGGTCCCGCGGACCAGGATGAAGTAGCCGCCGCACACCTTGTCGCGCAGCGTGATGTAGAACCTGTTGTCCACGTCGGCCTTGCGGCTGCGGTCGAGGTAGTACTTGTACTTCTTGTACGTGTTGCCGATCAGCCCGTACCCGTAGTCGTGCGAGTCACAGGCCGGCCGGTAGTCGAAGCCGCTGGGGCGGTCCGGAGCCTGGGTGCAGTGGTCGTGGTTGATGCCCATGACCTTGAAGCCGCTGGCGGTCCGCTTCCAGCTCGGGCTGTGCCAGCCGTAGTGCGCCGCGTAGGCCATGCAGCCGATCTTGGTCCACCACATCCAGTCCTTGGCCGTGGGGCAGTACTTCGGATAGGCCTGCGTGCCGTCGATGCCGCCCGGGATGAAGTCGCCCGGCGGCGGCTCCGGGGTCACGGGGCTGGGGATCCCTCCCGAGCCCTCGATCGGCGTGTCGGCGGTCGGCCGGTCGGCGTCGACGGAGGTCGCCTGGGGGACCGCGCTGCCCGCCGGGAAGCTCAGCTGCCACGCGCCGTTGCTGCGCGAGTCGATCGACGTCAGGCGGCCGATCTCGTCGTAGGCGTAGGTCGCCTGGGTGGTGCCGTCGCTGGGGTCGGACACCGTGCGCAGCAGCCCGGACAGGTCGTACGCGTAGCGGGCCGCGATCTGCGGCGCCTCGGTGCCGAGGGTGACCGCGACCTCCTTGAGCCGACCCGTGAAGTCGCCGAGCGAGGAGGTGCCGGCCGTGGTCGACGTGGCGTAGGTGAACGCGAGGGTGGTCTCGGGGGCTTCGGCCCCGGCCGGTTCCTTGATGGTGCTGATGCGGCCCTGGGTGTCGTAGCCGACCGTCGACCTGCCGTACGCGGTGGTGCCGACGCTGGTCACCCGCCAGGTGTCGGTGCTCTGCAGGCCCGCCGGCTGCGCCCAGGTGTAGTTGAACTTGAGGTCGGCCGCGCTGACGGGGTTGCCGTTGGCGTCGGTGAAGGTGTCGTCACCGGCGTCCTGGGTGGTCGGATCCACCGTGATCGCCTCGGCCATCGTGGTACGCATCGCGCCGGCGGTCGCGTCCCACTTGGTCGTCTCGGTGAGCTTGGCGCCGGTGGCGTCCTCGTAGGTGTTGATGCCGCCGCCGCCCGGCAGCGAGACGCTGCTCTTCAGGTCGTAGCGGGTCGAACCCCCTTCTTCCAGGTCCGTGATGACGACGGCGCCGTTCTGGACCTCCAGCTTCCGGTTGATCGCCCCGCCGAGGAACTCCCCTTGCCAGCCGGGCCCGAAGACGGCCAGTTCGGGGCGGGTGGCGGGGGCCGACTGCGGCCGGGCCAGATCTCCGTTGGCGGCGGCCACGCCGTGCCGGCGGCCGATCGCGGCGAAGGACACGTCCGATTCGGCGATCTTGAAGGTGCCGGAGTCGGCGAAGTACTGACCGGGGCCGACCTCCTGAACCTCGGCCGGGGGCGGCTCGGCGACGGCGACGGTGGAGGCGGAGGCCTCGGGAGAGAGGAAGGGGATCAGCACCGCCGAAAGGGCGACGGCGGTCGTTAATCGGCGCAATTGGGCCTCCCGAGTGCGCGGGTGAGTGATTTGATCACCTGGACAGTAGATGATCGGAATTCACTCCACAAGGGTCTGGACAGCCATTCAGATCGGTGCTCAAATCGCATTCGGAGTCGCACCCTTCGCGCCCTTCTGTAAGCGGTGACGCGTTCGACGAACCCGCATTTCCGGACACCGTCGGCGCTCGCATAATCCCAGGCCAGAGCGGCTTTTCGGGTGAATTTATGGCGCCCTTATGAGGTATCTGATCAAGATGGACCGATGCGCTGCTGAATTCGTATGGCGGTAATGTAGCGATTTTATGGCGGTTCCGCCGACCATTATCCGTGGGGGATTGCCACGCCATTGCCCCCGGGGGTCAATGCTCGCTTCGGCACCGGGGCCGGCAGGCGTTCGGCGAGGGTGTGAATGGCGTACGCGAGCGCGCCCGTCAGCGCCATCGTGCCGTACGGCGGCGCCGGGTCGCCGAGCCTGGTGAAGGCGATGAAGCCGGCGTGCGCATGGACCGCCATGCCCGCGACGGAGTAGTGCGAGAACTGCGACTGCGCCACCGGGTCGGCGACGGTGTGCACGGAGGGGCTGCGCGGCGCGTCGATCTCGTGCAGGCGGTCCCGCTGGGGGAGACGGTGCAGTCCGCGCTCCCGGGAGGTGCGGCTGGGGGCAGGCGGCACACCGGCCACCGGGCCTGCGAGTCTTTCCCGCGCACGCCCCGACCGAGGTTCAGCCCGTGCTGCCCCGGCCGGTACGGCCTGTGCTCTCCGTGCCCAACGTCGCCGCAGGTCCGGACGCTATGAGGCGGCCTCGTGGTAGAAGGCGCGGGCGGCGAAGCCGATCCACTCGGGACGCTCCCAGGTGGTCCAGCGGGCGCGGGCGGCCTGGTCGATCGCCGCCGCGGTCTCCTCCTCGGAGGCGCCGGAGGCACGCAGGCGGGCGGCCTCGGCGCGGACGTAGGCGAGGTAGTCGCGGACGTCGTGCAGCAGGGAGGCGTCGGTCACCTCGCCGTGGCCGGGGACGACGACCTCGGGGGAGAGGGCGATGAGCCGGTCGAGGACGTCGATCCAGCGGGAGCCGTCGACGTCGACGTCATGGGGCGGGAGGTACGGGGTGATCGGGAAGATGCGGGTCTCGAACAGGTCGCCGCCGAAGAGGATGCGGTCGTCGACGAGGATGACCTGGTCGGAGGCGGTGTGCGCCGGGCCGGCGGTGCGCAGGACCGCGGTCCGGCCGCCGAGGTCGAGCTCCGCCTCGCCGTCGTAGACGAGGTCGGGGTCGACGAGGGTGACGTCCTGGAGCTCGGCCGCGACGGCGGGGCTCAGCCCCTTGAACATGTCGAGGTAGGCCGCGCCCTTACGGCGCAGCTCGGCGCGCTGGGCGGCGTTGTAGACGATCGTCGCGGCCCCCTGGAAGGCCTGCGCGCCGAAGCCGTGCTCGGGGTGGAAGTGGGTGACGGTCAGGTACAGGCGCCGGTCGCCGGCCAGGAGGCGGGCCTGTTCCAGGACGTGGGCGCCGTTACGGGGTCCCATGCCGGTGTCGATCACCAGCGCGGCCCGCTCGCCCACGACGATGCCCACGTTGGGGACGAGCTCGACGCGGCCGTCCGGGATGACGTACACGCCGTCGGCCACCTCGACCGGCTCGCCCCGCACGATCGGCGGCGGGCTCTGCCGGACGTCCGGCACGACGCTCTGTCCGGCGGACGGCGAAGACGCGGTGGGGCACATGACCCACTCCAATCTGAACAGTGTTGAGATGGCTTTTCGCGCAGCGTAACACGGATCTGATCGGTGTTAAGATCGGCTCATGGCCAAGGGGCGTTACCACCACGGCGACCTGCGTGCGGCACTCCTGGACGCCGCCGAAGGGCTCGTGCGCGAGCGCGGCGCCGACGACTGGTCGCTACGCGAGGCCTCCGCCCGCGTCGGCGTCAGCCCCAGCGCCGCCTACCACCACTTCGCCTCGCGCGACACGCTCGTCCGCGCCCTGTCCGAACGGATCCTCTCCCGCCTCGGCGACCACCTGGCGGACGCCTGCGAACGGGCCGCCGACGAGACCGCTGATCCTCTGCGGCGCCTGATCGCCCTCGGTCGCGGCTACCTGCACTGGGCGGTCGAGGATCCGGCCGTGGCCCGCCTCGTCTTCGGGGCCGGCGCCACCGGCCCGGACTCCCGCGTCTCGCCCCACCCGCACGACGTCCTGACGGCCGAGCTCGACCGCCTCGCCGACCTCGGAGCCCTCCCGGCGGCGTCGCGCCCGGGGGCCGAGTTCGTCGTCTGGGCGCCCATCCACGGCCTCGCGGTCCTCCTCATCGACGGCCTGATCCGCGTCGACGACGCCCGGGCCTTCGACCTCCAGGCCGAACGCGTCATCCGCGCCACCCTCAACGGCCTGTGCCAGGAGCCCGCCCCCTCCGAGGGCTGGCCCGCCGTCCACACCACGCACACCGACCGCCGCCGGTCACACCTTGGCCAGGAAGGCGAACAGGTTGGCCCGGGTGCGGGCGACCTTCTCCGGCAGGCTGAGTGACTCGTCGATGGCCCCGTCGCCCGCGGCCTTCTTCTTGCCGCGTACGTACAGGGAGCAGTCGAGGTCGGTGCACAGATACTGCCCGACCGAGTTGCCCTGACGGCCGGCCTCGCCGGTCCGGCGCGCGGTCATCAGCGCGACGCCGCCGCTGGTGTGCATGGTCAGGCACAGCGAGCACATGCTGCGCGAGGTGAAGCCGCGCGACGAGCCGGACGTCACCCGGAGCGCGATCCCGACGAAGGAGCCGTCGCGTTCGGCCACCAGGTAGGCGCGTTCGGGCGCGCCCGGATCTCGCCACCCGAGGAAGTCGAGGTCTTCCCAGGGGCTCTGCGTGAAGTCCCTGGGCATGCTGAGGCGCTGGGTCTCGCCCTTGGAGCAGTTGATGAACGATGTGCGGATGTCCCGCTCGGTGACTGGTCTCATGGGCGGCGAGGCTAGCTCTCCTTAAGGCTATTATGCAAATACTTAAAGGGTGTAAGAAAGGCGGGCGCATGGTGCGGGCGGGAGTGACCCCGGAGCGGCTGACCAGCGCGGCGGCGGACCTGGCTGACGAGATCGGCTTCCAGAACGTGACCGTCTCGGCGCTCGCGCGCGGGTTCGGGGTCAAGCCCGCGGCCCTGTACGCGCACGTCAAGGACGCGCAGGACCTGCGGTTCAGGGTGCGGGAGCTGGCCATGGGGGAGCTCGCCGACAGGGTCGCCGCCGCGCTGGCCGGCCGGGCGGGAAAGGAGGCGCTGGTGGCCTTCGCCAACGCCTACCGGGACTACGCGAAGGAGCACCCGGGCAGGTACGCCGCCACGCAGCTCGAACTCGACCCGGTGGCGTCGGCCACCAGCGCGGCGGGCCGGCACTCGGAGCTGGCGCGGGCGCTCCTGCGCGGCTACGACCTGTCGGATCCCGACCAGACGGACGCGATACGGCTGCTGGGCGGCACTTTCCATGGATACGTGTCCCTGGAGACGACGGGCCGGTTCGCCACCAACCCGCGCAGCGCGGACGTGTCGTGGTCCAGGGCCTTGGACGCGCTGGACGTCCTGCTCAGAAACTGGCCGGGAGCCTGAAGCTCTGTAGCGGCCCTGTGGCGGATATATAGCTTCTGCGCCGAGTGTCGTGCGAAGAGCAGTCGCTGTAAGGAGGCGAGAAAAGTGGCCGAAAGCGCCTTCCTCATCGCCTTGGTGGTGCTGGCCGGCACCGTCATCCTGCGGCGGAACGTGGGGCGGTATCTGTCCCGCCGAGGTCGTCCGCCCCGCACCGCGCCCGTGTTCGTGCCGCCCTGCTGCGGTCCGGCCACCGCTCGCCGCCGCCTTCGGCGAGGCCGGTCGGCCAGGTGCGCGTACGAGCGGGTGCGCCGCCATGCCTGACATCTGACAGTGCTCGCCTCGGTGGTGGGCGTCCAGGAGTTCACCGGCGTCGACCGGGCCACCGTCCACGAGACGGCCGACACCGAGGTCATCGTCACCGAGTACCCGCCTGATCTCGCGCGGGTTTACCCGACTGGCTCACTGCGCCTGACATTTCCCGCTATGGTGCCGAAGATCCCATACAGTCGTCACAGGAGTCCCATGTCGCGCGTCGAGCCTCTGCGGGAGGGCGATCCCACGGCCGTGGGGCCCTACCGGTTGTTCGGGCGGCTGGGTGCGGGCGGCCAAGGGGTGGTCTACCTGAGCCAGGGGCCCGACGGCCGCCCGGTCGCGATCAAAGTGCTGCGCGAAGGGCTCGCCGACGAGCGGTTCGCCAAGGAGATCGACGCGGCGCGCCGGGTGGAGCCGTTCTGCATCGCTCAGGTGCTCGACGCCTCGCTGGGCCCGCGGCCGTACATCGTGACCGAGTACGTCGAAGGGCCCTCGCTTCAGCAGGCCGGTCGTCACGTCGGCGCCGATCTGCAGCGGCTCGCGGTGGCGACCGCGACCGCGCTGGCGGCCATCCACCAGGCGGGCATCGTCCACCGCGACTTCAAGCCCGCCAACGTGCTGCTCGGGCAGGGCGGGCCGCGGGTGATCGACTTCGGGATCGCCCGGTCCGTCGAAGCGGGGGCGACGGCCACCAGCAGCATCGTGGGGACGCCCGCCTACATGGCGCCCGAGCAGCTCGCCGGTGAGCGGATCGGGCCGGCCGTGGACGTGTTCGCGTGGGCGTCGGTGATGGTGTTCGCCGCCACCGGGACGCCTCCGTTCGGCGAGGACTCGCTGCCCGCGGTGATCAACCGCATCCTGCACAACGAGCCGCAGGTCGGCGACCTGCCGCAACCGCTGCGCACGATCCTCCTGGCGTGCCTGGCCAAGGATCCGGCCCATCGGCCGAGCATGCAGGACGTGTTGCTGTGGCTCCTGGGCGGACAGGGCCCCGGGCCTCCGGCCGGGGCCGGCGGCGGCAGCGGGGTGTCCACGGTCCCGGGACGGCGGCGGCGCGGGAAGGGGACGGCGGTCATCGCGGTCGTCTCCGGGGTGGGGGCGCTGGCGGTCGCGGGCGCCGTCGCCTGGGCCGCCACGAACGTCCGGTTCCAGCCACAGCGGCCGAGTACGCAGGCGCTGGCGTTGACCTCCGCCGGGACGCCGGCCCGGACCTCGACCCCGGCTCCCGCTTCGACTCCGACTCCGACTTCGACCAAAGCGCGCCAGCGTCCGAAAAGGAGCACGAGCCCGTCGGAGCCGGTGACCCCGACCGTGAAGAAGACCGTGAAGCCGACGCAGCCCGCTCCCAAGCCGACGACCGCGTCGGCGAAGCCCTCGTCGGGCGGCGGCTCCTTCCGGGTGGTGTGGATCCGGGCCATGGGCGCCAGGAAGGCCAACACCCAGGACTGCCAGATCGGCCAGACCAACACCTTCGGCCTGGTCGAGGGGACCAAGCTGGCCACCAGGTTCCACTACGAATGGATCCTGGACGGACGCGTGGTCGAGCGCTCCGAGTCCGTCATCGCCGAATCCCACACCATGCAGGTCGTCGGCCCGCTCGTGACGTCGAACGGCCCTCACAAGATCACCCTCCGCGTCACCTCGCCCGCGACGGCGTCCAGGGCGCTCTCGTTCACCATCTGTCCGGTCGGGACGGAGTGATGAACCCGCTCCTGCCGGAGGATCCCCCGGCCGTGGGCCCCTACCGGCTGCTCGGGCGGCTGGGCTTGGGCGGCCAGGGTGTGGTCTACCTGGGGCAGGGGCCCGATGGGCGGCGGGTCGCGGTGAAGGTGCTGGTGGACGGCCTGGCCGACGACCACCGCTTCGCCAAGGAGATCGACGCGGCGCGCCGGGTGGAGCCGTTCTGCATCGCTCAGGTGCTCGACGCCTCGCTGGGCGGGCGGCCGTACATCGTGACCGAGTACGTCGAGGGGCCCTCGCTTCACCAGGCCGGTCGCCACTTCGGCGCCGACCTGCAGCGGCTCGCGGTGGCGACCGCGACCGCGCTGGCGGCCATCCACCGGGCCGGGGTGGTGCATCGCGACTTCAAGCCCGCGAACGTGCTGCTCGGCCGGGACGGGCCGCGGGTCATCGACTTCGGGATCGCCCGCGCGGCCGGCCATTCGCTGACCGTGACGAGCAGCATCGTCGGCACGCCCGCGTACATGGCGCCCGAGCAGCTCGCGGGCGCGCCGCTCGGTCCCGCGGTGGACGTGTTCGCGTGGGCGTCAGTGATGGTGTTCGCCGCCACCGGGACGCCTCCGTTCGGCAACGACTCGCTGCCCGCGGTGATCCGGCGCATCCTGCACGACCAGCCGTACCTGGGCGACCTGCCGGGTCCGCTGCGTCCGATCGTGCTGGCCTGCCTGGCCAAGGACCCCGCCGCCCGGCCCGCCATGCAGGACGTCCTGCTCCGGCTCATCGGCGCCCCGCCCACCGGCCCGACGGGCGAGGTCGCGGGCCGCCGGGACGTCGCCGTGGCGAGCCGCCCGCGCGGAAAGGCGCTGCTGGCGGGCGCCGGGGCACTGGCGGTGGCCGGGGTCCTGGTGGCCGGGGCGATCATGTGGATGCCCGCACCGGCGACGACGGCCGCCCCCAGCGTGGCGACGACACCCGCGCCCTCACCCTCGGCCGCGGGCCAGGGCGCCACCGGCACACCCGGTACGTCGGCCAAGAAACCTGCCAGGACCCCCGCCAAGACACCCAGCGCGCCCGTCCGGAAGGCGCGTCCCACCAGGACGGCCGGCTCCACCCCCACCCCCACCGTCTCCCGCGCCCGGCCGACCCCCAGGCCCACGAAGGCCACGAAGACCACGGCCGCGCCGGCGGGGACCGTACGCCTGGTGTCCCTGACGCTGGACGGCCTGCAGACCGAGAAGGGTTGCTGGTCGCCCAGCCTCTTCCCGGTCGCCTCGCTCAGGGGCCCGTCGGGCAGGCAGGTGGAGTACGGCTACCGCTGGGTGGTGGACGGCCAGGACGAGGGCTGGAAGACGGACTGGGTGACCGGCACGACCAAGAACCGCCGCAACCCCTTCGGCGCCTTCGAACCGGGCCGGCACACGATCGTCTTCCACCTGCTGACACCCTCGAAGGCGACCAGGCGAGTGGCGTTCACGGTGTGCGAGCGCTACTCCTAGAGTTCGGCCGCCACCGGGGGCGCGTCCTCGAAGTCCTTGTCCAGGGCGTCGGTCCACGAGGGCTTCGTCTCCTCGTACCCCTTGGCGTGCAGCCGGTAGAGCGTGGCGTACAGGCCGTCCAGGGCCATGAGCTCCGCGTGGCTGCCCAGCTCGCGGATCGTGCCGCCGTCCAGGACCACGATGAGGTCGGCGGTGCGCACGGTCGCGAACCTGTGCGAGACGAAGACCGTGATCGTGCCGTTCTCCGTCTGGCTCGCGGCGATCTGGAAGCGCCGGAAGATCTCGTACTCGCTCGCCGGGTCGAGGCTGGCGGCCGGCTCGTCGAGGACGCGGAGGATCGGCGCGTCCCGCATCATCGAACGGGTCAGCGCGACCTTCTGCCACTGCCCGCCCGACAGGTCGGTGCCGCCCGGGAACGTGGGGCCGAGCTGGGTCCGCAGGCCATGGGGGAGCAGGCCGGGCAGTCCGGACCCGCCCGCGCGGTCGAGGGCGTCCCTGACGGCGGGCTCGTCGTCGATGCGGGGCAGGTCGCCGATGCCGGCCGACTCCTGCAGCAGGAACTCCAGGCGGCAGAAGTCCTGGAAGCAGGCCGTCACCCGGTCGCGCCAGGCCTGGACGTCGTAGCCTGCGAGGTCGCTCCCGCCGTACGTGATCCGGCCCGCGGTGGGGTCGTACAGCCGGCACAGCAGCTTGACCAGCGTCGTCTTCCCGGCGCCGTTCTCGCCGACGACGGCCACGGTGCGGCCGGCGGGAAGCCGCAGCGACACGTCCCGCAAGACCGGCCGGGCGGCGTCCGGGTAGCTGAAGGAGACGTTCTCCAGGACGAGGTCGGAGCCGGCGGAGGGCGCGGGGGCGCCGGCCTCCCGCGGCCGGATGCGGGCCCTGGCGTGGTCGTCCAGCCACAGGTAGTAGCCCATGGCGCGCAGCGTCTTCTGCATCCAGGTGAGCATCTGGATCAACCCGGAGACGCTGCCGGTCAGCTGGCCGCCCAGCGCGATGGTGAGGACGACGTCACCGGGGCTCGCCTGGCCCCGCAGCGCCGCCGTGACGACGAGGTAGAGCGCGCCGGCGAAGCCCGCGCCGAAGATCAGCCAGCCGACGGAGGTCCACATGGCCGTACGGACCTCCGCCTGCCGCCGGGGCCTGTCGACCTGCTCCCACAGGGCGCGGTGGCGGCCGGCGATCTCCTCCTGCAGGCCGAAGACCCGCAGCTCCTTGGCCGCGCTCGGGGAGCACGCGGTCGTGAACAGCCCCTGCCGCAGCCGCGCCGGCGCCACGGTCGTCTCCTCCGCCCTGGCGGTGGCCTGCTCGCCGCGCCGTACGGCGAGCACCGTGGGGAGGGCCAGGAGCAGCAGGAGGAGGAACTCCGGGCGGACGCTCATCAGCAGCGCGACGGTGGAGCCGAAGGCGACGAGCGCCCGCAGGTTCTCCACCAGGGCCCCGAAGGCCGAGCCGAGCGAGGTGCGGTGGCTGCGGAGCAGTTCGAGCTGGTCCTGGTAGGGCGGGTACTCGTGGTGGTCCAGATGCGGCAGCCCGCTGGTCATCGCCATGATGCGCTGGTCGAGCAGGAGCCCGACCCGCTGCTGGAGCCGGATGCGCAGGTCCGCGGCGACCGTGCCCGCGAGCTGGCCGGCGATGAGCGCGCCCGCCAGGATGAGGGCTGCGGTCAGCATGCCGGGCAGGTCCGCCTCGACCGCGGAGTTCACCATGCGCTGCAGGCCGACCGCCGTCACGGCGGCGACCGCGCCGACCACGGGCGCGAGCCCGAGGACGAGGGCGGCCCGGGGGGCGTCGGCCTTGAAGGCGGCCCCGATCAGCAGGGCCATGGCCCGGACGGCGACGCGCGGGGAGGTTCGGTCAGACATGGCGGGCCTCCCTGAACGGCGCGCTCTGCAGGGTGAACAGGTGGGCGTACCGCCCGTCGAGTGCCATCAGCTCCTCGTGCGAGCCGTACTCGATGACCTCGCCGCCGTCGATCACGCAGATCCGGTCCGCCAGCCGTACCGTGGCGAACCGGTGGGACACCAGGATCGTGGTGAGCCCGCGGGTGATCTCCAGGAAGTGCTGGTAGATCTCGGCCTCGGCGCGCACGTCGAGGTTGGCGGTCGGCTCGTCGAGGACGAGCACGCGGGCGCCGTGCTCGACCGCGAACAGCGCGCGGGCCAGCGCGACGCGCTGCCACTGGCCGCCGGACAGGTCGGTGCCGCCCTCGAACCTGCGGCTGAGCGGGGTGTCCCACCCCGCAGGCAGCCTGGGCAGGAAGTCGTTGAGGCCGGAGAGCTTGGCGGCACGGTCGAACGCGCCGTTGGAGCGGTCGGCGTCGAGCCGTCCGAATCCGACGTTGTCCCGCAAGGACAGCTCGTAGCGGACGAAGTCCTGGAAGACGATCGCCAGCTGGCGGCGCCAGGCGAGCGGGTCGAGGGTACGCAGGTCCACGCCGTCGACCGTGATCCGGCCGGAGACGGGGTCGTAGAGCCGGGCCAGCAACTTGATCAGCGTGCTCTTGCCCGCGCCGTTCATCCCGACGATCGCCAGTGACGAACCGGCCGGGATGCTCAGGTCCAGGCCCTTCAGGACCGGACGGTCGGGGTAGCCGAACCGTACGTCCTCGAACCGGATCCCCTGCGCGGGCCACCGCTCGTCCGGCGCGACGGTGTCCGGCCGGCTGAGCTCGGCCTCCACCCCGAGCCGGCCGACCGCCAGGGCGTGCGGCACGGTGGCGCTCGCCTGGGCCAGGATCCACTGGATGTCCCCGATCCAGCCCAGCGCGCCCATGGCCGCGATGGCCTGCAGGGCGACGGTGATCGACTCCACGTCGAGTCGCCCGCCCGCCACGGCGAAGGCCAGGTACGCGAACACGGCGGCATGGGAGAGCGCCAGCAGGACCGGGCCCACCGTCCTGCTGGGCAGCCGGCCCGACCCGGCCAGCGCGTCAATGCCGACGAGCCAGGCCCGGGTGAAGCGGTCGTGCAGCCAGTCCTGGAAGCCGAAGACCCTGACCTCCTTGGCCGCGGCGTCGCCGATCGCGAGATCGCGGGCGTAGGCGGCCTGCCGGAGCGCGGGCATCGACTCTTCCTCGGCGTCCACGGCCTTCCTGACCTCGCGCAGCCGCCATCGGGACAGCGTGATCCAGGCGGCGGCCAGCGGCAGCGGCAGCCACCATTCGACGGTGGCGAGCAGGATCGCCGCGGCGAGCCCGCCCAACCGGCTGGTCGCGAGCCTCGTGAGAGACGTCACGGCGTCGCCGGGCGGATAGCCCGTCGCCAGTCCCTGCGCGAGCTGGATGCGGTCGGCGATCGCGGGATCGCTGAGATGACCGATGCCGACCGGCCGGAGCGCTCCTTCGAGGGTCGTCTGGCCGAGAGTCGCGTTGAGCCGCCGCGCCAGCTCGGCGGAGATCATCCCCAGGACGGGCGTGAGGGCCAGCCGCGCCACGAAGACGGCGATGAAGACGGCCAGATCCAGCGCGAGGCCCGCGTCCCCGGCCGCACGGCTTGCCACGTCTCCGACGACGGCGGCGCCGGCCAGCATGAATCCGGTGCTCAGCAGGGCCTGCAGGAGCACGACGGCGCTCAGGGCAGCGGTCAGCGGGAGCGACACGCGCGGCAGGAGGCGGATCACCTCCAGCACGCCGCTCGCGCCGCGACCGTGGGTCACCTCAGTCCCAGTCCGGCCAGCCATCGCCGGTCACCTCCGCTCCTCGTCAGCAGCGCGGACAGCATCCCGGGTGCGCCCATCAGTAATGACCAGCCGGTCTCCGCGAGCGCGGCGGGCTCGTCGAGGCGGCCCATGAGGTGGTCCGTCAGGTGATCCGCGAGTTTCGCCGCCTCCGGCAGCCCGGCGCATCGGGCGAAGGAGTCGAACACGAGCATCAGCCCGGCGGCCCCGTGGCAGATGCCCAGGTCGTCCAGATAAAGGTCATCGTCGTACGCCGCCAGGAACGATCGCGCCGACTCGAGGGCGAAGGCGGCCAGGTCGTCGTCGCCGAGCACGCGTGCGGCCTCCCACAGTGTCCAGGCGTTGCCGGGACAGCCGTAGCACCACGCCTGCCGCCGCCCGTCTCCCTTAGGCGCGCGATGGCCGTCCAGCCGGGTGGTCCCGAACGGCCAGGTGATCACGCCTCTGTCGTCGACGTAGGATTCGGCCACCAGCCGGCCCGCGAGCCGGCGCAGCAGGTCGTTCAGCTCCTCGCTCAGCCCGTCGGCGTCGGCGGCGGCGCGCAGGGCGGTCACGATGCCGGGCAGCCCGTGGGCCAGGCCCAGATTGATGCGGTCGACGTTCCAGCCGCGCAGCTTCTCGCCCTGGTACTGGCCCACCCGCAACCTGGACAGTGCCTCGTCCTCGCAGAGCAGCGCCAGCCGGGCGATCAGCGGTGCCCGGCCCGCGGCGTCGATGCCGGGATCGATGGCGAACGCCACGAGGACGCCCGCCGGGCCCACGATGAGGTCGTAGTCCTCCCATCCGACGTTCGCGGTCCGCCAGCGCGGGGCGGCCACGTACTCGATGAGCCTGGCCCGCTGTTTCGCCAGCGGCTCGTTCAGCCTCGGCCACGCCGTGGCGGCGATCCGCAGGCCGAACATCCTGGACGACGCGCCGCCGCCGAAAAGGCCCGGGTGGTAGTGAGGGCTGCGGAAGTCGCGCAGCCACGTGACCACGGCGCGGGAGGCGGCTGACTCGTCCGGCGGACGAGTCTGACCGGCGGCCAGCGCGGCGAGGATGGCCGGTCCGGAGTCCGGCCTGTTCTGCGCCGGCTCGGCCGGCACGGCGTATTCCCGAAGGAGTGTCTCGGCGACCGCCTGCACGGCGGCTCGATCGAGCACGTGGGTCGATGTCACGACGATGCCCTTTCAGCGGATGCCGTCTCACATGTGGATCGCCAAGGACGCCGCCTGTTCGCGGCGCCCCTGGCGATCGCGGTTCAGCAGGTCCCGGTGCACATTCCGCTGCACGGGTCGGTGAACGCGGGGTCCGAAATGCTGTGGACCTCGAGCTCGTCGACCAGTTCCTCGACGTCGTCCTGGGGCTCGGGGATGTCCTGGGGCTCGGGGGTGGTGTTCTCGGACATGGCTGGCCACCTTTCTGTCTTGTCTTGACGGGGTGTTTCGGGCATCCGGCCGGTCACGTCGTTCCGGCCGAAATCTGGGCAGCGGCGGCCGCCAGCGCTGTGGGCGGCACCGCGTGGGGCAATCGAACGGCGACCTCGGCGGCCACGCGCTCGGTACCGTGGTCCGACACGCTCAGCTCGTCGGCCGCGGGCAACATCTCCGTGACGGTGAGCTCGTCCCCGGCCGCGAGCTCCTTCAGGGCCTGCTCGAACACCCGGACCGCGCGCACGCTTTCCAGGTCGCAGGCCAGCGGGCGGTATCCGGACGGGCCGGCGACGAACACCCACCGGGGCAGCCCGAGCCGGTCCCGCAGCCTGCTGAGCGTCCGGAGCCCGGCCAGGTCTCCGCCGCCGGCGAGGTTCAGCCGATCGGCGGCGATCCGCCACTGCGCGGCGGAGACCACCAGCGATCCCGCCACGGTGATCCGGGGGACGAAGGAGCGTCCGGGGAACGCGGTGAGCGAGCAGCGCAACCGGCGGTACCGGGGGGCATGCTGCTGGGAGTCGGCGCACAGGATCCGGGTCAGCACGCTCCACGGCGTCAGAGGGCTGCGCGTCGCATGGGTGCAGATCCGCACGGGCTCGCCGGCGTGGGAGATCACGACCCGATCCGCTTCACGGTGCGCGGTGAGCTCTCCCAGCGGCAGGTACCGCGCCGCCCCGGTACGCCACGTCGTGCCGTAATGGCCGGGGTCGGGGTCGCCGGTCCAGAGGGAGGTGTACCTCGGCCTGCGGATCGCGTTGGCGGCCTGCGGCACCAGCGGCGGAATCAGCAGCTCCACCGACGGTACGCCACTGATTCGGTCGAGTTCGGCGAGAAACGCCCGGTAGGCGTCGGCGGCCGGCACCGTCCCGTGCAGCCGCCGCAGCGTCTCGACGAAGCGCGCGTCGAGGACCGCGGCCGGGCCGGCGTTGTCCAGCACCCACCCGCCGCCGGGGAGCGGGCGGACCACGCAGTCGACCGGCCAGGTGATCGGGGCGTCCGGTGCCCCGACGGCGTCGAGCATCGCCGGGGTGACGTCGATGACGGGCGCGGTATCCGGCGACGCGGCCATCAGGTCCAGGAGCCGCGCGTAGCCGGAGCCGGGGCGGTGCGCCGGGGGCCAGGCGTTCTGCGGGAGAGCGTGGCGGGTCAGCTCTCCCTCCTCGGTCCGGGCCGCCAGCTCCTCGGCGAACACGTCCATGACGGGGCGCGGTCGCGGGCCGATCCGTTCCCGGAGCCTGCTCTCCGGCCTGGGCTCGTCCTCGCCGATCAGCAGGCCGAGCCTGCGGTACTGCTCGAAGGCCCGCTGCAGGGCCGCCAGGTCGGCGGTGAAGGCGCCGTCGGCGCGCCGGTACACGTCGACGAACCCGGCACCGGCGTCGGAGGCGGTCGAGCCGGAGGTCTTCTCCCATCGGCCGCGCCGCTGTCTCAGCGGCGCCGAGACCTCGAGCACGCCGAGCCGGACGAGCTTGCCGACGAGACCCGGAGGCGAGCCGGGCTCCAGCGCGGACACCGGCCGGACGCCGGATCGCAGGGACTCGACGATGCGGTCGAGCGCGGGGCTCCGCCGCAGCCGGTAGACGAGCAGGTCAGGCGTGGCGGAGGCCGGATCGACCGTCCAGACCGCGAGGCGGTCGCCCTCCACCCGGTGCAGGGGGGTCATCGACAGCCGCTGATCCCGGCGCAGCCGGTCCGCGGCCGATCGTGCCAGCTCCAGCCTCCTGGCGTGCACGTTCTCCGTCCAGTCGACGGCGACCTGGCCGTTCACCGAGAGGCCGGACGACTCTCTCGCCACGGGCACCAGTGACACCTGGCCCAGCCAGGTCCGCGGCGTGGTCTTGACCGCGCCGCGGGCGATCATCCGCCAGAGGTAGTCGCTGCGCCTGCGCAGCTTCTTGGAGGTCCACGGCTCGCCTTGGGCCAGCCGCCGCTCGATGTCCGCGAGCACGTCGGAGGTCAGGCAGGCCCGGCCGCCGGGCACGGAGCCGAGCAGGTGCCACGGCGCCGCCAGCAGGCGGTCGTGCTCCTTCTCGACCTGGGCCCCGGCCTGCTCCTCCAGCCGCAGGAGCTCGGCGGACAGCGAGGCCACGCGGTCCAGGTGGGCGGTCAGGCCCGGGGCCGCCACGATCTCGCGCAGGCGGCGGGCCTGGTCGCCGGTGAGCGCCTGGCCCTGGTGCAGGCGGCGCCGTACGGCGAGGACCGCCCGCCGTGCCGCGGCCGGCAGCTCCGGCCTCGGCACCACCTCGTCCCCGAGCCGTCCGGCGAGGTCGGACGCCTCCCGGAGGTAGTCGTCATGGACGTGGTTCAGCGCGCGTACGCACGCGAACAGGTCGGGGGAGGAGGCCGCCAGCCAGAGCCGGATGGGCAGCCCCGCGACGCGGAGCACGGCCGATTCGCTCATCGTGGTCACCGCGCGTCACCCTCTTCACGGGCCAGCAGCGCCTCGGCGATCAGGGCCTGCCGCACCGACGGCAGGTTCGCCCGGTTCCAGTGGAAGATGACCAGGTACGACGCCACCGCGCGCGGTCCCATGGCGGCCGATCCGCTCTCGAAGTAGTCGCGGAACCAGCGCTCGCCCTCCTGCCGGACGACCTGCCGGTGGTCCTCGGCGAGGTCCGCCGCCTCGGGGGACAGCTTGGCGGCCAGCGCGTAGGGCGACGGCCAGACCTTTCGCAGCGCCGCGGCCAGCCGCGCGAGCCGCGGATCCGCGACGGCGGTCGCGGCGAGGGGGCGGTGCCGTCGTACCCGCTCCCAGACCCCGAGATCCTCCCAGCCCACGATCTGCAGCGCGCCGAACAGCGACCGGAGCAGCAGCAGCGACATCGCCCACGAGGGGCCCGGGCCGTGACCGGCCAGGCGGAGCCGGTGGTAGCCGAGCCAGGCCAGCGAGTCGGCGGTGAAGACCCGATGGACGCTGCGCATCGACTCCGGCCCGCCGAACAGGTACGTCTCCGGCTCGTACACGCCGGGACGCCAGTCGCCGAGCACGCCGTCCCTCCGCCAGGCGGTCAGCCGGTCGCGCACCAGCGGGTCGAGCTCGGGCGACGCCGGCCGGAACCGGATGCGCAGGCCGGGAGGCTTGTGCATGAAGAAGAAGTCGCGGGCCAGCCCGTCGCGGACGGCCTGCCGGGCGGTCACGGCCAGCTCCGCGTAGAGGTCGCCGGACCGCTCCGGAATCGGCGTGAGACCGAACTGGAGCCAGCGCTCCGCCGTGTCCTCCAGGACCGTCCCCGGCAGGACCTCGGATTCCGCCGACCGCTTCATTCGCCCACCTCCTCGGTGCCGTCTCTACGATCGTCAGGGAGGGGCTTCAGAGTCGGTTCATAGTCGGCTCATACGAGCGCGCCGATCGTGCGCAGGGCTCTGACGTCGCGTTTCACCTCGGCGTCCGTCCTTGCGAGGCCGGCCACCCGGTCGACGAGCCCGCGGTCCCGGCAGCGGACCGCCAGCCGCAGCGACACGAGCAGGGGCGTGATCCGGGCGCCCGCGCCGCGCACCCCGTCGAGGCGGGCGCCGGCGCGGGCCACGTGCTCGGCCGCCGCGTCCGGGCGGCCCTCGCG
>NZ_JBSFTC010000119.1:0-31878 GCF_053590415.1 Nonomuraea sp. NPDC003201 | reverse complement strand
GGCGCCGAGCGCCTGGCCATCGCGCCCTGCATGATCGGCCACGAGGCCCCCACGGGGATCGTCGAGCGAGGCCGAGACGACCGGCAGCGTGAGCCGGGAGGCCAGGAGCACGGCCGTGGCCTGCACCGCGTGCACCGCGCGCTCCCCGCCCACCGTGGCCATGATGACGGCGTCCACGGGGCTGGAGACGTTCAGCAGCCGTACGCGGTCGGCCCTGGCCAGGCCGCGCTCGGCGAGCCTGATGTGCAGGGCCTCGGCCAGCAGCGGGTGCGGGCCGAGCGCCTCGGTGACGACGGCGCCGCTGCCGCCGGCCGCGACCGCCTTGCCGATCTCAGCCAGGACGACCGGATCGTCCCAGGTGAGCAGGGGCACGATGACGGCGTCGCGGCCGGAGGGCAGGGAGTCCGCCAGGTCGGTGACGCTCGTCAGCCGCACCTCGATCTGCGGGTGGTCGAGGCGTACCACGGCCGCGATCTCTTCGGCCACGCCGGCCGCCGCGCCGGGGGTGGCGAGCACGAGCATGGGGGCGTCCGGCGGCAGGGACGTGGGCACGGGACGGCGGTGGCGACCGCCGCCCGGCCGGGGGGAACGTTCACGTACAGGCAGGCTCACAGCCGCGCAGTTTATGCGTATTAGGTGGAGGTTGCTCTGTGAATAGGTGGCGATTCCGTCACAACCCAGACGCTGCGCGCAGAAAGAGTCAACCACATCTTGACTACCGCGACGGAACCACGACCGACTGGGGATTCCCGGGGGCGTACACCGTGATGCCCTGCGGCAGCGATTTGAGCTTCTCGATCTCCGCGCACGCCGGGCACTTGTCGTAACCGTCCTGCCTTGCCCGGTTCGCATCCGCCTCCGCCTTGGCCTGGGCGACCTTCGCCTGCGCCTCGGAGACGGCCGCCGAGGCGGCCAGCGAGCGGTCCACGGCCTGCTGCACCTCGCCCGGCAGCGTCACCTTGGCCAGCGTGAAGCGCAGCCCGGTGAGGAAGTCGCCGCCGAGCGTGGCCGGCAGGTCGCGGGCCAGCGAGGCGTTGACCGCGTTCTGGACCTTGACGATGTTGGCGTTGCTGTCCTGCGGCTTGAGCGTGGAGCTCTCCAGCAGCGAGCAGGACGGCACGAGCTCGGCGCAGCGCATGGCGCCGATCTGGCCGCGCAGCGCGTTGTCGATCACGGGGCGGACCGCCTGGCCGAAGAACGCCGACCAGCCCTCGTCGCCGTCCCACGCGTAGAGCGAGCGGTCGTCCTGGGCGCGGAAGGTGCGGGTGCCGTACTTGTCGTCGAACGTCCTCAGCGTCTGATGGTCCAGGTTGAGCGTGAAGTAGAGGGTGCCTTCGATGCCGAGGTTCACCCCGTCGCTGCTGGGCACCGTGACCACGTCCACGCCGAGCGTCGTGGCCCGCTTGGGGTCGGCGGTGATCGTGTAGAAGCGCTGCTGCGCCGGGTAGAGGTGGGTGGACGACCACATGCCGGTCCAGGTCAGGCCGGAGCCGGGGTTGATCACCTGGCGTACCTGGTTGTCGTCGAGCGGGCCGCCGTCACGGATGACGGCCACCTCGCCGCCGCCGGTGCTCTCCAAGCCCCCCAGGCCCCCGATGAGCAGGGGGACGACGATGAGCGCGGCGACGACGATCAGGGCGATTCTCATCAGTACCCCTTCCGCGCGGGCGGCGTTGGCAGCCGCCGCCCGCGGCTTCTCGCGGCGTTTTCCGGCTGAGCTCAGAGCTTCCGGCTCAGGCGAACGGTCCCACCTGGCCGGGCAGGGAGGCCTTGGCCTTGGAGCCGGGGTCGGGCTGCGCGGCCAGGTCGAGGTCGCGGGTCTCCGGAGCGATGGCCAGGCCCAGGGCCGTGACCGCCAGGGCGACCACCACGTAGATCGACACCGCGACCGTGGTCTTGTACGTGTCGAACAGGCTGAGGGCGATGATCGGGGCCAGGGCGCCGCCGACGATGCCCGCCACCTGGTAGCCCATGGACGCGCCGCTGTAGCGCAGCCGCGTGCTGAACAGCTCGGCGATGAAGGCCGCCTGCGGCCCGTACATGGCGGCGTGGGTGACGAGCGCGACCACGGCGGCCAGCGCGATCAGCGGGAACGATCTGGTGTCGAGCAGCGGGAAGAACGCGAACGCCCACACCGCCGCGCCCACCACGCCCGCGAAGTAGACCGGCCGCCGCCCGAACCGGTCCGACAGCGCGCCGGCCAGCGGGATCAGCACGAGCTGCAGCGCCGACCCGATCAGCACCGCGTTGAGCGCGTACGAACGCGGCAGCTTCAGCACCGTGGTGAGGTAGACGATGATGTACGCGGTGAACGTGTAGAAGGCCACGTCCACCCCGATCCGCGCGGTGAAGGCGGACAGCAGGGCCCGCGGGTGCGTGCGCAGCACCTCCAGCAGCGGCATCTCCGCCTTGGCGCCCTGCTCCTTGACCTGGGCGAACAGCGGCGACTCGGTCACCCGCAGCCGCACCCACAGGCCCACGAACACCAGCACGCCCGACAGCAGGAACGGCACCCGCCAGCCCCACGACAGGAACGCCGCGTCGGACAGCGTGAACGACAGGAGCGTCAGCAGCCCGGTGGCCAGCACGTATCCGGCGGGCACGCCGACCTGCGGCCAGCTCGCGTTGAAGCCGCGCCGCCGCCCGTCGCCGTGCTCCAGCGACATGATCACCGCGCCGCCCCACTCGCCGCCGAGCCCCAGGCCCTGCACGAACCGAAGCACCGCCAGCAGGATCGGCGCGAGCACGCCCGCGCTCGCGTAGCCGGGCAGCACGCCGATGAGGAACGTCGAGACGCCCATCACCAGGAGCGTCACCACCAGCACGGTCTTGCGCCCCGCCCGGTCGCCGAAGTGGCCGAACACGACGCCGCCGAGCGGCCGGGCGACGAACGCCACGGCGTTGGTGGTCAGTGACGCCAGCGTCGCGTTGAACGGGTCGAGCGCGGGGAAGAACAGCTTGGGGAAGACCAGGGTCGCGGCCGTGGTGTAGAGGAAGAAGTCGTACCACTCCAGCGACGTTCCGATCAGGCTGGCGAGGATCACCCGCCGGGTCTGTTGCGCGGAGCCTGTCATTCGATCGCTCCTTGTTCGTCTAGGGGGTCCTCTTCAACATAAGAATCGTTGAACAATTCGACAAGAGGTTTGCTCCATGATTCGCTGTCAAATGTGGATAACGTGGTTGCCGATCTCGCTCAGGACCGCCCCAGGCTGGGCCGCAGCAGCACCGCGGAACGGGTGGCCGACATCCTGCGCGACCGCATCAGCGAGGGCTTCTTCCGTCCTGGGCAGCGGCTGTCGGAGGAGTCGATCTCGGAGGGGCTCGGCGTGTCGCGCAACACGCTGCGCGAGGCGTTCCGGCTGCTCGGCCACGAGCGGCTGCTCGACCACAAGCTCAACAGGGGCGTGTTCGTCCGGCTCCCGTCCGCCGAGGACGTCGCCGACCTCTACCGCGTGCGCCGCGTGCTCGAAGGGGCGGCCGTACGGCGCGGCCCGGCCCCCGAGGCGCTGGCGGTGATCAAGGAGGCCGTGCTCGACGCCGAGCGCGCCGCCGAGCAGGACGACTGGCAGGGCGTCGGCACCGCCAACATCCGCTTCCACCAGGCGCTCGTCTCGCTGAACGAGAGCCCCAGGATCGACGAGGCCATGCGCCAGCTCCTGGCCGAGCTGCGGCTGGTCTTCCACGTGATGGAGAACCCGCGGGCCTTCCACGAGCCGTTCGTCGACCGCAACCGGACCCTGCTCGGGCTCCTCGAGTCGGGGCGGCCCGAGAAGGCCGCCGCGTACCTCGACGACTATCTCGACCACGCCGAACGGCTGCTCATCGAGGCGTACACGCCGTAACGTCTGTGGCATGGACCGGATCTTCACTGTTGACGAGGCCCGCGAGCTGCTCCCCGGCGTCATGCGTGACGCCCGCGAGGTGATCGCCGCCCGCGCCGACCTGACCGAGATCGACTTCGACCGGCGGGCCACGGGGAGCTCCCCGCTCGGCGGCCTGCCCGAGATCAAGGGGCTGCAGGCCCGCATCGAGGAGATCCTCAGCGGGTGGACCGAGCGGGGGATCGAGGTCAAGGGCATCGCGCCGGTGCTGGTCGACTTTCCCGCCGTGATCGACGGGGTGTCGGTGCGGCTGTGCTGGATCGAGGGCGAGCCGGAGCTGGCCTGGTACCACCGTACGGAGCTCGGCTTCGCGGGCCGCCGCCCGCTGGACCCCGGGAGGGAGTGAGCCGCGGCCGTGGCCGATCTGTGACCAACCGCGCACGTGAAGTGGGTGTCTAACGGGGTGAGCGAAAGGATCACACCGATGAGGCACCCCTCAGCGACCGCGGCCCTGCTGGCGTCGGCGGTCATCGGCGGACTGGGGCTCGCACCCGGCGCCGCCCACGCCCAGTCGAAGTCCCCGGAGGCCCGCGCCGCCTGGGTCAAGACCTGCACCCACAAGAAGGACGACCTCGACTACCCGTGCGGTCACTGGCAGCTGATCATGCGCGACGGCCGCAAGGTCGCCGTGCCCGGCGCGGCCACCTCGCAGATCGACGCCAAGGGCAACGAGGTCCACGACACCAACACGTTCGCCATCAGCGCCGACGGCCGCGTGATGGCGTACGAGCGCAGGAGCGACCACCGCCTGGTCGTCCAGCCGATCGCGGGCGGCCCGGCCAGGACGCTGCCCAAGGCGGCGGTCCCCAAGGGCGTCGGCACCTCCGACGTCGGCGTCTACCTGTCGCCCAAGGGCGACACGGTCGTGATCGACTACGGTGACGAGCCCGTCCGCCTGCCCGCCAAGGTCATCACGGTCGCGACCGGCAAGATCACGACCCTGCCCCTCGGAGAGGGCATGGGCGGGTTCAGCGGCGACGGCGACGAGGTGCTGACCAAGCGCTACCTGAGCGACAACACGCTCCGCCTGACCGCGCACCGGCTCGGCGGCGCCTCGGTCAAGGCGACCCCGCCCCAGCTCGTCGCGAACGCCCCCACCCTCGCCCTGGCCCCCGACGGCCGGACGGTGGCCGTGTTCACCGCGGGCAACGCCGACACGAAGAAGCCGCCGAGGGTGCGGACCTACGACCTGGCGACCGGGCAGCTGTCCGGCGGCGCCGACCTGCCGCTCTCGCCCGGCGTGCCGCCGGACCTCGCCTGGTGGGGCCCGGACGGCCTGCTCCACGCGGTGGTGGAGAGCGGTGACGTCGGGGAGACGGCGGTGATACGGGAGCTCACCGTCGATCCCGACTCCGGGGCGGTCAACCGGACCGGCCGATACACGATCAGCAAGACCAGGTACGCCTATGTGAAGGCGGGGGAGTGAACGACATGAAAGCCAAGATCTTCGCGGTCCTCGCGGCCGCCGTCGTCGCGGTGCCGGGGGGCGTCGCGTACGCGGAGCCGCACGCGCACGCGCAGGCACATCGGGGGCACGACAGCGTCCGTTACGCCGCCATCAAGAGCTGCGGCAAGGACGGGGACGCCAAGCCGTGCGGCGACTGGCGGCTCGTCATGCACGACGGCAGTCAGAGCACGCTGCACGACGCCCAGACGGTCGCGCTCGACGTGAAGGGCAAGAAGCTCGTCTACGCCTCGGCGCCCATCGCGGTCAGCGGCAACGGCCAGCGGATCGCGTACCTCACCAGGACCGGCAAGCTGGCCGTGCGCACGCTCGGGGGCGGCGTCAAGCTGTTCGCCAAGGACGCGCTGCCCCGGGTGGACCAGAACAACATCACCCTGCGCCTGTCCGACGACGGCGCCCGGCTGGCCGCCGTCATCTCCGGCGAGAAGGTCCAGAGCACGCGCGTGTTCGACACCGCCACCGGCGCCCGGCTCGGCTCCGTGCCGGGCAACCTGATCGTGCTGGGCTTCAGCGGCGACGGGGACGAGGTGCTCACCAGCGCCGACGGCGACGAGGGCGTCACCGACCTGGCCGTCTACAGCGACACGGGCGAGCAGCTCGTACGCGGCACGCCGCCGCAGGTCGTGTCGTCCAACTCGCCGCAGGCGCTGTCGGCCGACGGCCGCACGGTCGCGTCCCTCGTGGCGGGGAACAAGCCGCAGCTCGTCCTGTACGACATGCAGAGCGACCAGGTCGTCGGCCGCAAGAAGCTCAACCTGCCGGCCGGGGACGTCGACATGGTGGACTGGACCGGGGACACCCAGGTGACCGTCCACCTGGTCCAGTACCAGGAGGGCGGCAACAAGATGACCATCGTCCAGATCGACACCGAGACGGGCGCGGTCAAGGTCCGGGACCGGTACCGGATGCTGAAGGGCATGTTCGTCTTCGCGGCGTGCGGCGGCTGACGCGGCCCGGGGCCCGGGGAGGCGGCGGGGATTCCCCGGGCCCGCACTGGCATAACCTTCTCGAGGTGGAGGTTCACTCGACCAAGGCGATGGCCGCCAGGGCCGTCGACCTGTGCGTGGCGCTGCTGCACGAACGGCCGTCCGTCGAGTCGGTGTCGCGGGTGCTGCGCGACCACGGGGAGACCGGGGACCTCGGCCTCGGCGAGGCCGACGTGACGGCGATGCGGGCGGCGGCGGCGCGGCTGCGCGAGGTCCTGGGCGCGGCCACCGTCGGCGAGGCGGCCGACCTGCTCAACCGGCTGCTCGCCGGATCGGCCCGAGCACCCAGACTCACCAGCCACGGGGGCACGACGAGCTGGCACGTGCACGTCGACAGCGGGGACGACGCGCCGTGGGGGGAGTGGTTCCTGGCGTCGTCGGCGATGGCGCTGGCGGTGCTGCTGGCCGACCATCAGCGCGTTCCGGGCGGGTTGTGCGCCTCGCGGGGATGCGGGCGGCCGTACCTGGACCTCGGGGGCGGCAGCCCGCGACGCTACTGCAGCACCCGCTGCGCCACCCGCGAACGCGTCGCCGCCCACCGCTCCCGCACCTCACCGCCCGCCTCGGGCTGAGCGCGACGCTTCTGCCGGGGAGCCCTTGTCGCGGCGCCCGGCCGTGAACACGGCCACGGCGGCGGCCTGCAGCACGGCCCCCGCCACCAGGGCCGAGCTCGCCGAGTACGCCGCCAGCGGTCCGGCCAGCGCGGACCCGATCGCGAACGAGGTGATCTTCAGGCTGGCTCCCGTGGTGAACACCTGGCTGCGCAGGCGGGCCGGCGCCTCGCGGTGCCGTACCGAGAACAACGCGGTGAGCTGCGGCCCTTCGCCCGCTCCCGCCACCGCCGCGGCGAGAACCGCCGCCCAGAACGTCCCGGCCCCGGCCGCCAGCGCCGTCCCCGCGCCGAGCACCGCCGTCCCCCAGGTCAGGACGCGGTCCCACCGCCGCACCCGGCCCCACGCGGCGATCACCGCGTTCGCGGCCAGCCCGGACGCGGCGGTGACGGCCAGCAGCAGCGCGCCGTGGCCGCTCTCACCGGTGAGCTCGGCGCCGAGGACGGGCGCGGACACGACCAGCATGGCCAGGCCGCAGCACGAGACCGCGGACCCGGCCGTCGCCCGGCGCAACGTCGCGTTCCGCCAGATGACGGCGAACCCCTCGATCAGCTCCGTCCGAATCGCCCGCCCGCGACCGGCCGCGCCGCCGTCGGCGGGCGAGCCGGGTGCGGCGGGGGGTGCGGCCGAACGGGTCCGTACCGAAGGCAGGCTCCAGGCGGCCGGCAGCGCGGCGACGAGCAGTCCGGCGCACACCAGGACCGTCGCGGTGCCTCCGCCCGCGCTCGCCACCAGCCCCACCACGGCGGGGCCGGCCAGCCCGGCCACGTTGTAGCTCATGGAGTCGAGCGCGTTGGCCCTGCTCAGGCGTTCGGGACCGGCCACCCGGGGCAGCTGCGCCGTCCAGCCGCCGGTCAGCGCGGGCCCCAGCAGCCCGGCCACGACCGCCACGCCGATCAGGGCCGGGTCCGGCACGCGGCCCAGCCCGTACAGGACCAGCAGGAGCCCGGTCGCGTACCCGAGGAGACAGCACGCGAGCAGCCGCCCCGGCCGCCGCGCCCGGTCGAGCAGCACCCCGAGCAGCGGCCCGCCGAACGCGGCCGAGACGGTCAGCCCCGCCAGCAGCCAGGACGCCGTGAGGGGAGACCCGGTGACGGCCAGCCCGGCGACCAGGAGCGCGGGCCCGGACATCTCGTCCCCGGTGCGCGCGGCCACCGCACCCGCCATGTAACGGTATAACACGGTAAAGACGTTACAGGGCGGCGAGTGCGAGCCGGCCCGGCCCGTGCGCCGCGCGGACCGGGCCTGTGGCTGGGATCAGGTCGAGCTGGTGATGACCGCGAAGCGGGCGCCATAGGGGTCGGCGAGGAAGGCCATGCGGCCGACTTCCTCCACGTCCGTCGCGGGAGCCCGCAGCGTGCCGCCGAGCTGCTGTGCCAGGGCCGCCGTGGCGTCGCAGTCGGGCACCTCGAAGTACGGCAGCCAGTGCGGGCTGTCACCGGGCTGGAGCTGGACGATCCCGGCCATCGCCGAGTCCTCACCGCCGTCGGCGGGCGAGATGACGGGGTAGGACATGTCGCCCATCGGCAGGTCCTCGACGCGCCAGCCGAAGACCGACTGGTAGAAGGCCCGGATGCCGGCGGGGTCGGGGGTGTAGAGCTCGATCCAGCCGAGCGAGCCGGGTTCGGTGACCATGCCGAGCCCCTTCGTGCGGCCCGGCTGCCACACCGCGAACGCGGCCCCCGTGGGGTCGGCGAAGACCGCCATGCGGCCCTGGCCCTCGACGTCGCTCGGCGGGAAGAGCACCGTGCCGCCCGCCTGCTCGATCGTCTTGGCGATCACGTCGACGTCGGGCACCTGGAAGTACGTCAGCCACGCCGGGGTCCAGCCCTCCTGCGTCACCTCGCTGATCCCGGCGACCGTCTTGCCATCGACCTGGCAGAAGCGATACTGCATGTACTCGGGGCCCAGCGTGACGGACTCCCAGCCGAACAGTCCCGTGTAGAAGACGTTCGCCGCCTCCGCGTCGGGGGTGTTGACCTCGATCCAGCAGGGGGCTCCCGGTAGGTAATCGGTGGTGAGCATGGCCTGCTCCTTCGTGTGACGAAGCGATGGGTGGCCTCTTCGCCTCACGGTGCGGGCTGAGGGCGGCGATGCCACTCGTATCCGGCGATTGCCAGCCTCGCACGACCCCACGGCAAAGGCGAGCCGACACCCCAGTCGAATGCATGTTTGAACAAAGGCATACACTTGGCTGTATGACAGCCTCGTTCCAAGCATCTCTGCTCGGCCTCGACGAGGAGCTCGGGGTCGGGCCGCTCGGCGCCACGGTCCGCAGGACACACCTCGACCACGGCGCCTGGATCGACCTGCGCCCGGGCTGGCTCACGGGGGCCGACACGCTGTTCGAGCGGCTGGCCGGGACGGTGCCGTGGCGGGCGGAGCGGCGGCGCATGTACGACCGGGTGGTGGACGTGCCGCGGCTGCTGAAGTTCTACGACGAGGACGAGACCCTGCCGGATCCGGTGCTCGAGGACTGCCGCCGGGCCCTCGACGATCATTACGGGGAGGAGCTGGGGGAGCCGTTCCGTACGGCGGGGCTCTGCTTCTACCGCGACGGCCGCGACAGCGTGGCCTGGCACGGCGACACGATCGGGCGGGGGAGCACCGAGGACACCATGGTGGCGATCGTCTCGGTCGGCACCCCCCGCCCGCTCCTGCTCCGGCCCCGTGGCGGCGGGTCGTCCATCCGGCGGGATCTGGGGCACGGGGATCTGATCGTGATGGGCGGGAGTTGCCAGCGGACGTGGGAGCACGCGATCCCGAAGACCTCCCGGCCGGCGGGGCCGCGCATCAGCATCCAGTTCCGCCCCCGCGGCGTCCGCTGACACCGCCTACGGGGTTATCGGAGGGTCAGGTGGGCGAGGCGGCCCTGGTCGCCGGAGGCCCAGCAGGAGAGGTCGCGGGTGCACGACACCGTGTCGAACGATCCGTTGTCGAAGGTCTCCCAGGTGCGCCCGCCCGACCACGTCACGTCGCTGCCCGAAGGCCCCACCGCGATGGCGGCGAACGGCAGGTGCGGGAGCCATGCCACGCCGGAGCGGTAGGCGGGCGGCGGGGTGGCGGCGGGTTGCCAGGTGGTGGCGCCGTCCCGGGTGAGGGCGGCGGCGCTGGGGGAGAGCTGGTCGGGGCGGTAGTCGCCGCCGACCGCGAGGCCGTGGTGGCGGTCGCGGAAGGCCAGGCCGAAGACGCCGCGGGCCGGGTCGCCCGCGGGGATCGGGGTGTCGGAGACCGTCCAGGTGCGTCCGCGGTCGCCCGAGTGGAACACCCGTGACCGCTCCGCCCCGCCGGTGGCCAGCCAGGCGTCCCGGCCGCCCGCGGTGACCAGGCACTGGCCGCTCGCCGCGAACCCCGCCTCGCCCGTCAGCGCCTGCGGCATCCCGTCGGCCGGCAGCACCCGCCAGCTCCGCCCGCCGTCGTCCGTGGCCAGGATCCGGAACCTGCCGTCCACCGGGTCGCTCATGGCCAGCCCGTGCCGCCGGTCGAAGAAGGCCAGGCAGTCGTAGAACGCCCGGGGCTCGTCGTTCCTGAACGCCTCCGTCCACGTGCGCCCGCCGTCCTCCGTACGGTAGACGCGCGAGTCCGTGCCCTCGCCGATCGACAGGGCCACGGCCCTGCGCTCGTCGAACGCCTCGATGTCGCGGAACTGGAGCGCGGAGGTGTCGGGCGGGGAGACGTTCTGCCAGCTCCGCCCGCCGTCGACGGTCCTCAGCACGGTGCCGCCCGAGCCCGAGGCCCAGACCACGTCCCGGCTGACGGGCGACAGGCCGCGCAGGCGCGCGGTCACCCCGGTCTCCTTGAGCTCCCAGCCGAGCTTGGGGGTCCCGGCGTGGGCGGCGGGGACCGGGGCGGCGAGTACGGCGGCGGCCGCTGACAGCGCACTCAACGCGATTCGAAGCTTCATGTCGGGCAAACTAGTCCAAAGGATCAACACCGTCCATGGTGTCCGCCCGGGCTTCGGTCAGGCGGACTCGCGGGCCGCACCCCAGGACAGCAGCGCCTCCGCCGTGTCGAAGCGGCGGCTGGAGTCCGACTCGCCGAGCAGCGCGCCCACCAGCGTGTGGCCGCGCTTCTCGCCCGCGAACGCCAGCGTGAACCCGGCCGCCCGGGTGAACCCGGTCTTCAGTCCGATCGCGCCCGGCGTCCCGAGCAGCTTGTTGGTGTTGCGCCAGCTGTACGAGCGGTGCTCGGAGGTGGCGTCCAGCGAGTGGTACCGGGTCCCGGCCACTTCCTTGATCAGCGGCACCTGCACGGCCTTGGCCGCCAGCATGCTCTGGTCGCGGGCGGTGGAGTAGCCGTCCCCGCCGCGCTTGGGCAGGCCGTCGGCGTTGACGTACTCGGTGTCGTTCATGCCCAGCTCGCGCGCCGTCGCGTTCATCTTGCCGACGAAGCCGCCGACGCCCGGGCCGTACGTGCGGGCGAGCGCGTGGGCGGCGTCCGCGCCGGAGGGGAGCATGAGGCCGTAGAGGAGCTCGCCGACGGTGAGGCGGTCGCCGGGCCGCAGGTCGGCGGTGGTGCCGCCGCCGTCCTCCGCGTACTGGACGTCCTCCCGCTTGACCTGCACCACGTCCGTGGGCTTGGCGGTCTTCATGACGACGTACGCGGTCATCATCTTGGTGACGCTGGCGATCGGGAGGCGGTCGTCGGCGTTCTTGCTGAACAGCTCCTTGCCGGACGAGACGTCCATCAGGTAGGCGGCGCTGCCGTACACCGAGGGCGCGTCCTGCTGGACGGCGTGGACGGGTCCAGCGGCGGGGGCGGCGGCGGGGGCGCTGGCGTGTGCGGGTGCGGTGAGCCCCGTGACCAGGGCAAGGGCACCTGCCGCAGCGGCCAGGTGGGCTTTCCGGATACGCATCGCTCCAGATTGCCGCGCCCTTTGAGATGCTTTTGCCGAAATGGGCGATATTTCGTGACAAAGGGCGCGGAAAGCCCGGCCCTGTCGAAGGAATCGGTCAGGTAAATCTTTTCCCGGACGTCCAGAAGTTGTCGGCCACGCGCTCACCCGCCAGCAACTCCGAGAACAAATCCTCCCACAATGGCATCACCAATTCAGGCGCGTACGCACGCGACGCTTTGTGCGCAGCCTCCCCCATCCGCACCCGCAGCTCCCGGTCACCCATGACCCGGCTCAGCGCGGCGGCCAGCGCGTCCACGTCCCGCGGCGGCACGAGCACGCCGTCCACCCCGTCGGTCAGCACGTCCCGGGGCCCGGTCGGGCAGTCGAAGGCGACCACGGGCAGCGCGTGCGTCATGGCCTCGATCATCACCATCGGCAGGCCCTCGAACCGGGAGCTCAGCGCGTAGACGGAGGACTCCGCCAGCTCCCTGTCCAGCCGGTCGGTGCGCCCGGCCAGCGACACGTGCTCGCCCAGCGCGAACCCGTCGATGAGCCCCTGCAACTGGCTCTTGCGCGGCCCGGTGCCGAAGATGCGCAACCGCCATTCCGGATGTTCCCGCGCCACCTGCGCGAAGGCCGTGATGAGCAGGTCGAACCCCTTCTGCGGCACCAGCCGCCCGGCCGCGACCACGACGGGATTGACCTGCTGGGAACGTTCCTGGTCGGCCTGATGGACCGCGTTCGGGATCTGCACGATGGGCGTCGAGGGCAGCAGGCGCTGGTACTCGAGCCGATTGGTGCGCGTCAGCACGGTGACCGCGTCGAACCGGCCGTAGTGGCGGGCGATCTCCCTGCGGATGGTGTCGGGGTACGCCGACAGGTTCATGTGCTCCTGGGCGACCCTGACGACGTCCTTGGCGGCGCGGCGGGCGGCGATCAGGTTCAGGGCGGGCCTGGTGGTGACGAGGACGCCGTCGCGCAGGCCGGAGACGTACTCCATCGCCGCCCACTCCACCCGCTCGGTGAAGTAGTCGGCCGCGAACTCGCCCCTCGGCACGATCTTGCCGCGTACCTTTCGCCAGGCCCTGCGCCCGAACGAGTCCGGCACCCTGCCGCCGCGCTGGTCCACCAGCGTGGTGATCCCGACCCGCGGGTCGAGCGCGAACTGGGGGGTGTCGCGCCGCCGCACCAGGCTGACCAGCTCGACGTCGTGGCCCGCGGCGGCCATCGCGTTGGCCTGGTTGACGACGGTGCGGATGGTGCCGCCCATGCCGTACGCGTGCAGCATGAGGTAGCGGATCTTCACGTGAGGTACCCCCAGGTCCGGCACATGGGTTTCAGCAGGTCCGGGACCTGGTCCGCGGAGGGGAGCTCCCGCGCGGGCTGCACGGCGCCGGAGCGGATCTTGTCGCGCCAGTCGCCGAGGCCCTTCTCCAGGACGGACTGCTTCCCGTAGGTGAGCATCCCCGGCTCCCACTCCAGGCCCAGGAACTCGCAGATCTCGCGGGTCACCTTCTCCGGGTCGGCGCTCAGCTCCTCGTACCTGACGGTCAGGCCGGGCAGGGCCGACCTGGCCCGTTGCACGGCCTTCATGTACCGCAGCGCGTCCAGCGCGGCCTCCTCGGGGGTGCGCCTGTCGGGGCTGGCCTCGTGCCAGGACGCGGCGATCGAGGCGGGGTGGCGGAGCAGGAAGACGAAGCGCGCGTCGGGCCAGCAGGCGGCGATGCGCTGGTAGGCGAAGGCGTTCGCGGGGGTCTTGTCCACGATGAACCGTTTGCCGCTGCGTACCAGCTCCCGGTGCAGGACGCGGTCCCACAGCAGATGCTCCAGATCGGCCTGGTTGTGGCCGAGGGCCGTCATCGCCTTGGCCGCCAGGTTCGTGTCGAACTGCACGCGGAGGCGGCGTACGTGCAGCTCGTGAGGGGCGTGCAGGGCGGAGTGGGCGTTCAGAATCGCGCGCAGGAGCGTCGAACCGGACCGCACGGGGGACAGGAGGAACACGGGGGAGTCGAGCAACCGGTCGGTCGCCGGATCCGCGGGCGGTCTGATCTCGGGAACGGGCTGGGGAGGAGCCGCTTTTCCTACACGTTCGATCTGGAATCCGGTGAACCTGACCAGCGCTTTGTTCATTTTGCGCTGCCAGTTCATGCCGAGGGAGACTACCCATCGTTCCTGGCAATTCCCTGGCAACGGTAAACGGCGGACGTAATCCGATATTTGCCGATACGCTCGCGCGCGTGGACGATCTCGATGGCGTTTCCTGGGGCAGGCTGAAGCACGCCTACGGCCGGGCCACGGACGTGCCCGGCCAGATTCGGGCGCTCGCGTCCGCCGACGAAGGCGAGCGCCAGAAAGCCATGTCGGCGCTCTACGGCAACATTTTCCACCAGGGCACCCGCTTCCCGGCCACCCCGCACGCGGTGCCGTTCCTGGCCCGCCTGGCCGCCGACCCCGCCACGCCCGACCGCGAGCTGATCCTCCATCTGCTCGCCTCCCTGGCCCTCGGCTACGAGGAGGGCCACCTGCCGGAAGGCGTCGGCATCGCGCGCTGGCGCGAGGAGAGCGCGGGTGTGCAGTCCAGGAGCAAGGAGGAGGCCGACGCCCACCTCGAGCAGTGGGTGGCCGAGGCGCCGAACGACGCCGTCCGCAGGGACCGGGCCTACGTCCGGCAGACGTACGACCACAAGCTGGAGCGCATGTTCGACGCCGCCATGCTGGCCTCCTACGACGCCGTCAGGGAGAACCTGCCGATCTCCCTCCTGGCCGACGGGGATCCGCACGTCAGGGCGGCCGCGGCGTACCTCGTGAGCTGGTTCCCGGAGGAGGCGGACACCATTGGGCCCGCGCTCGCCGGCCTCGTCGAGGCCGACGCCGAGCCGGTCGCGGTCGCGACGGCGATGTTCGCGCTCTCCCTGCTGCCCTGGCCGACAGAGGCGTCGGCAGGGGCGTCGGCAGGGGCGCCGGCAGGGGCGTCGGCAGGGGCGCCGGCAGGGGTGATCGAGCCCGGGCTCGGCCACGCCGACGGCCTCGTACGTGACGCCGCCGCGCTGGCGCTGGTCAACCTGCACGGCGAGGACGCGCCCCAGCAGGCCCGCGACGCCGTCGTCAGGCTTCTCACCGCCACCGGCGACACCCCGCTCCCGTACGCCGAGGGCGACCTGGCCACGCTGGCCGCCCGCGTCAGCAAGCGACGCCTGCCCGGTGAGGCGCCCGCCAGGGCCCAGGCCCTCATCGCCCGCCTGGCGGCCGCGAAGCCCGTGGACGCCTTCCCGATCGCGGGCGACCTCCTGGAGACCGTCGCGGACGCGCCGGAGCTACGGCGCGCCGCCCTCACGGCCATCGCCGACCTGGGTGACGACGCGTGGAGCTGGATCAACCTCCGGGAGGTCCTGCGCGCCCACGGCGTCCCGGACGACCGGGACGCCCTGCGGGAGCACCTGCGGGATCACTGACCGGCCAGGCCGGTGTGGGCGACGCCGCGTACGATCTGCCGCTGGAAGAGCACGAACACCACCAGCAGCGGCAGCCCGGCCAGCACGACCGAGGCCATGATCTGCGCGTACCGCAGCCCGAACGTCCCCTGCACCACGTTGGCCAGCCCGACGGGCAGCGTCATCGTGTTCGGGTCGGTGGAGACCAGGAACGGCCAGAGGAAGTTGTTCCAGGTCGTGATGAACGTGAAGATCGACACGGCGGCCAGCACCGGGCGCGACAGCGGCAGCACGATCGTGAAGAACACCCGCCACCGCCCGGCCCCGTCCACGAAGGCCGCCTGTTCCAGCTCCGGCGGCACGTCCTGGAAGAACTTGAACAGCACGTACACGATCAGCGGCGCCGCCACCTGCGGCAGGATGATCGCCCACCAGGTGTCGACCAGCCCGAGCGCCACCATCTCCGCGAACAGCGGCGCGATCAGCACGTGCGGCGGCACCATGATCCCGGCCAGGACCACCGCGAGCAGCACCCGCTGCCCCTTGAACTGCGTGCGCGCGAACCCGTACGCGGCCATCGCCGAGAACAGCACGGTCAGGAACGTGACGATCACCGCGGTGACGGTCGAGTTGATCGCCCACTTGACGATGCCGCCGGTGCCCAGGACCAGCCGGTACGAGTCCAGCGTGATCTCGCTGCCGAACCACTGCAGCGGGACCTTCGTGGTCTCGGTCTCCGGCTTGAGCGAGGTCGCGATCGCCCAGGCGATGGGCGCGAGCCAGACCACCGCCAGGGCCAGGGCGACCACCAGCAGGACGAGCTGGCTGAAGCTGAACCGCTTGGTCATGACGAGACCTCCGTCCGCTTGCGGAACAGCCGCAGCTGCGCCAGAGAGACGATGACGATCAGGACGAACAGGATGTACGAGACGGCCGAGGCGTAGCCGGTGCGGTAACCGGTGAAGCCGACGTCGTAGGCGTACTCGATGATCGGCCTGGTGGAGTCCTGCGGCCCGCCGGCGGTCATCAGGTAGATCTGGTCGAACACCTTCAGCGACGCCAGCAGCTGCAGCACCACGATGAGCGCGGTCGTGCGGCCGAGCAGCGGCAGGGTGATCGAGCGCAGCTTGTCCCAGGCCGAGGCGCCGTCGATGGCGGCGGCCTCGTACAGGTGCTGCGGGATCGACTGCAGCGCGGCCAGGTAGAGCAGGAAGTTGAAGCCGACCGTCCACCAGACCGTGGTCAGCACCATCGACCACATGGCGACCGACGGGTCGCCCAGCCACAGCGTGTCGGTGCCGAGCGTGCCGTTGAGCAGGCCGTAGTCGGGCGGGTAGATCATCTGCAGCCACAGCAGCGACACGACGGCGGACGGCAGCAGGAACGGCCCGAAGAACGACAGCCGCCACAGCCACTGCACGAACCGCAGGTGGTGCACCAGCAGCGCGAACCCGAGGCCGAACAGCACCAGCGGGACCGTGCTCAGCACGGTGAACACCAGCGTGTTCCACAGCGAGTGCCACATGCGCGGGTCGGTGAACGCCTCGGCGTAGTTGGCGAACCCGACCAGGTGATTGTTGCCGCCCGCGATGTTCACGCTCGACAGGCTCATCCGGAAGCCGAGCACGGTCGGCCAGACCAGGAAGGCCAGGTAGATCAGCAGGAACGGCGCCACGAACAGCAGCCCGTGCTGCGTCCAGCCACGCCGGACCTTCGCCTGGGCGACGGGGGCGGAGGTCGCGGGGGCAGCGACAGTGGAGGTCATGCGCGCTCCTTCGTCGGTTCCATGACCTCGACGAGCCCGGTCATTGGCGCTCCTCGGCGGGGAAGGGGTTCGGGGCGGACAGCAGCCGGTCGAGCGCCGCCTTGGCCGCGGCCAGGCCCTCCTCCGGCGTGTGGTCCCCGGTGATGACCGGGGAGAAGGCCTGCCCGAACTCGAGCCACAGCCGCGACGCCGACCCGGTGAACCACACCTGCGGGTCGAGCGCGACGTCGGTGATGACCGAGCGGTACTCCGACTGCGGCTGGAGAGCCAGGTACTCGGGCTCCTCCAGCGCAGGCAGGTACGCGGGCACGTGCCCGGCGACCGCCCAGTCCGCGCTGTTCTCGACCAGGTAGGCGATGAACCGGTACGTGGCCCGCTCCACCTCGGGGTCGCGGTTGCGCTGGTGCGGCAGCACGAACGAGTGGCAGTCGGCCTGCGCCGCCCCCGAGCCGAACACGTTGGGGAACCGGGTCATGCTGAACGGCGTCTTGCGCTCCTTGAGCCCGGTGGTCTCCCAGTCGCCGTTCCACAGGAACGCGGCCTGGCCGTTGGTGAAGTTGGCCACCGAAGCCCCGTAGTCGGTGCGCCGGTCGCACAGCCCCTCCTCCCCGAGCCGGCGCATGAACCGCAGCACCTCGAGCGCCTTGGCGTCGTCGATCGCGATCTTGGTGCCGTCGTCCGACAGCAGCGTGCCGCCGCTCTGCGGGTAGAGCGAGTACCACACGCGCCAGGGGCCCACGGTGCCGATGCCGAGCGCGTCGTAGGCCAGCGGGGGCTTGCCGCCCATCACCTCCTTGGCCTTGTTCAGCGCCGCCACCAGCTCGTCCACGCCCGTCGTGGGCTTCAGCCTGCCGTCGGGGCCGAGCAGCCCGGCCTTCCCGCAGATGTCGGTGTTGTAGTACTGCACCATCGGGTGGGCGTCGAACGGGATCGCGTACAGCACTCCGTCGAGGTGGGCACGCTCCCAGATGGGCGGGCTGAAATCGGCGGCCCGCAGGCCGACCTCCTCCAGCAGCTTCACGTTGATGGGGTCGAGGATCTGCCCCGCGCCGATCCCGGCCAGGCGGGCCAGGTGGAAGGTCGCCAGATCGGGGGAGCGGCCGCCGGAGCCGGCCATCGCGATCTTCGTGTAGTACGGCTCGCCCCAGGCGAGCACGTTCTCCTCGACGAAGATGTCCGGGTTGTCCTTGGCGAACGCCTGGACCATCTTGTTCATGATGATCCCGTCGCTCGCGCCGAGGAAGTGCCAGTACTGGACCCTGGTCTGGGACGAGCCGAGCCCGACGGGGATGGCGCATCCGGTGGCGGCGGCGCCGGCGAGTGCGAGGCTTCCGCCGAGAAGCAGGCGGCGGGAGATGTGAGGGGGATCTTGCACGGTGGCCTCTTCCTGCGAGCTGTCGCTTTCCGCTGAGGTCGGGGGCCGTTTGTTTCGTTGGGGTTACCCGAGTGTTAGCGGTAACAACCGGCCTGTCAAGCCCCCTCCCTGACCAGCGCCACCTGGTGGTGCACCCCTTGACCGGCCTCCTTGTTATCGCTAACAATCTGGATCACGTAACGCCCGCGAAACCCAGGAGATCTCTCCGTGCACCAGGCAAAACTCACGCTCGATCCCGCGTTCAAGGTCGCCCCCGTCCGGCGGCGCACCTTCGGCACGTTCGTCGAACACCTCGGGCGCTGCGTCTACACCGGCATCTTCGAGCCGGGCCACCCGTCGGCCGACGAGGACGGCTTCCGCGGCGACGTGCTCGACCTGACCAGGGAGCTGGGGGTGTCCACGGTCCGCTACCCGGGCGGCAACTTCGTCTCCGGCTACCGCTGGGAGGACGGCGTCGGCCCCGTCGATCGGCGCCCCCGCCGGCTGGACCTGGCCTGGCACAGCACCGAGACGAACGAGGTCGGCGTGGACGAGTTCGTCCGCTGGTGCCGCAAGGCCGGCGTCGAGCCCATGATGGCGCTCAACCTCGGCACCCGCGGCATCGAGGCGGCCCTCGATCTGCTGGAGTACTGCAACCACCCGTCCGGCACCGCGCTGTCCGACCAGCGCATCGCCAACGGCTCCAAGGAGCCGCACGCGATCAGGATGTGGTGCCTGGGCAACGAGATGGACGGCCCCTGGCAGACCGGGCACAAGACCGCCCACGAGTACGGCCGGCTCGCCGCCGAGACCGCCCGCGCCATGCGCATGGTGGACCCGTCCCTCGAACTGGTCGCCTGCGGCAGCTCCAGCTCCAGCATGCCGACCTTCGGCGCGTGGGAGGCCACGGTGCTGGAGGAGGCGTACGACGTGGTGGACTACATCTCCTGCCACGCGTACTACGAGGAGAAGGACGGCGACCTGGGCAGTTTCCTGGCCTGCTCGACCGACATGGAGTACTTCATCCGCTCGGTCGTGGCCACCGCCGACTCCGTCGGCGCCCGGCTGAAGTCGCGCAAGCGGATCGACCTCTCCTTCGACGAGTGGAACGTCTGGTACCTGTCGCGCTTCCAGAACGCCGCGCCGCCCGCCGACTGGCCGGTCGCGCCGCGGCTGCTGGAGGACCACTATCACCTGGCCGACGCCGTCGCCTTCGGCGGCCTGCTGATCACCCTGCTGCGCAACAGCGACCGGGTCACGGCCGCGTCGCTGGCCCAGCTCGTCAACGTCATCGCGCCCATCGTGACCGAGCCCGGCGGGCGGGCGTGGCGCCAGACCACCTTCCACCCGTTCGCGCAGGCGTCCCGGCTCGCGGCCGGCGACGTGTTGCGGGTGGAGCCGGTGTCGCCGTCGTACGAGACGGCGCAGTTCGGCGAGGTGCCGCTGCTGCACGCGGTGGCCACGCACTCGGAGGAGGGCACGACGCTGTTCGCCGTCAACCGCTCGACCGACGGGCCGCTCTCCCTGGAGATCGACACCCGGGCGCTCGGCGGCGCCCGCATCGTCGAGGCCACCACCCTGACGGACCCGGACGTCTACGCCCGCAACACGGCCGACGACCCGGACCGGATCGCGCCCCGGGCGAACGCGGACGTGGAGCAGGACCCGGCCCGCGTGCTCCTGCCCCCGGTCTCCTGGAACGTGATCCGCCTGGCCCGCCCGTAACCAGCACACCGGGCTGACCGTTGGCGCTCAGCCCGGCACCTTTGTGGGGCTGACCGCTCATGCTCGGCCCGGCACCTGCGCCGGGCTGAGTACGGGACCACGCCACGGACTTCACCGGCGGACCCTCGCCTCCTACGCCTCCGGGGCCGGGGCGGTGCTCTCCCTCACGACCAGCTCGGGCTCCACCAGCCGCCGCGCGTCGACCGACGCTCCCGCCATCCGGTCCAGCAGCAGATGGAAGGCGTGCCGGCCCACCTCGTGGAAGTCCTGGCGTACGGTCGTCAGCGGGGGCCAGAAGTACGCCGACTCGGGAATGTCGTCGAACCCGGCCACGCTCACGTCCTCCGGCACCCGCCGCCCGGCCTCACGCAGGGCGCGCAGCACGCCGAGCGCCATCTGGTCGTTGGACGCGAACACGGCGGTGACCTCGGGATCCCGGGCCAGCTGCTGCCCGAGCTGGTAGCCGGAACGCGAGCTCCAATCACCCCGCAGCACCTCGGGCACCGGCCGGTCGGCGGACTCCAGCACGCCCCGCCACCCCTCGATGCGCCCGTTCGCGTCGAGCCAGTCGGCCGGCCCGGCCACGTGCCACACCGTGCGATGGCCGAGGCTGAGCAGGTGCCGGGTGGCCCTGGCCGCGCCCGTACGCTGATCCACCTTGGCCACGGGCACGGGGATGTCGTCCCCGGCGTCGACCGCGACCACGGGCATCTCGGCCGGCAGATGCCGCAGCCCGTCGGCGGCCGACTCGTGCGGCGCGACGATGATCACGCCGTCCACGGCCTGGTCGCGCAGCCGTTCCACGCCTTCCTCCATCGACTTGCGGCTGAGCGAGGGCAGGCTGGCGATGCTCACGTTGAACCCGGCGTTCCTGGCGGCCTGCTCGATGCAGTAGAGCGTGGAGGCGGGCCCGTACAGGGTGGTGTCGATGCTCACCACCCCGAGCACCCCGGACCGCCCGGTGACGAGCTGGCGCGCGGCCTGGTTGGGCCGGTAGTCGAGCTCCTGCACGGCGGCGAGCACGCGCGCCCTGGTCTCGGCCCGCACCCGATCCGGCGCATTGAGCACGCGCGACACGGTCATGGCCGAGACTCCGGCGAGCACGGCTACGTCCATGAGCACCGCAGGCCTGCCGTCCCTGGATCTCACGGAGGCTCACCCCCTTGCCGATAACGCTAACAGCCGCCGACCCCGAACGCGCGGACCATTATCACCGCCCGACCCGCCTCCCGAAAAGCACGGCCTTCCACGACGGGGCCGCTTCGCGCCCGGGATTCCAGACAGCGCCTCCCAGAGGGCTCCCGCCCCCTTCGATCCCCCGAAAACCTCCGCTCGCCGGGCGCCCACCCGTTGCCTGCTTACCGGGTGGCCCTGCTGGAGCCCGCCCAGAGCACCACACAGGGACGGCGCTGTTTCAGGCGCCTTCGACGATGCTCCACAGCATGCTGTGGAACTTGGCATGCTCGGAAGCCGGGATGGCGGCGAGGCGCTCGCTGATGGCCGCGTCGCGGGCCACGGCGACCTGGTTCTTCACCTCGACGCCCCTCGGCGTGGCCGTCGGAATGCGGACGCGCCGGTCGCGTTCGGAGACGTTGCGGACGATCAGGCCGTCCTTCTCCAAGCGGTCGATGATGGCCACCAGCGTCGTCTTGTCGATGTCGAGCTCGCGGGCGATCTCGAGCTGAGTGCGTTGCGAGCCGTCGCTGACCAGGGCGAGGACGAGCCAGTCCCGCAGGTCGGCGAGGCCGGCCGCGCGCGACACCCTGTTGAAGGCCTCCTTGAGCGCCTCGGCGGCGCGGTGGGCCAGCCAGGTCAGGTCTTCGGCCGGCACGGGGCGGTCACTGTCTTGGTGCACGAGCGGATGCTATCGCATGCTCCTCGGATGGTCCGGTCTCATATCGTCTTGCTTCGGATAATCCATCGCCGTATGGTTGAGCGCTCGGAGACCGCCCTCAACGGCTGGGAGAACGCGCATGACCACCGACCTCGGAGCCCGGATCCGCCGGCTCGAAGACCGCGTCGAGATCGTCGAGCAGGTCACCAAGTACGCGATCAGCGTCGACCGCCGTGACTGGGAGCTGTTCGCCGCCTGTTTCACCGACCCCGTGTACACCGATTACTCCGAACTGGGCAGCCCGGCCGGAAGCTTCGCCCGCGACGAGGTCGTCCGCCGCATCAGCGAGGCCCTCGACGGATTCACCGCCACGCAGCACATCAGCCCGAACCATGTCGTCGAATTCGACCCGGACGATCCCGACCGGGCGATCTGCCACTCCGCCATGTACGCGCAGCACCTCCTCGAAGGGTCCGAGGGCGGTGACTTCTACCTGCTGCGCGGCTCGTACACCAACCACATGCTCCGCACCCGGGACGGCTGGCGCATCGAGCGCATCGTCCAGCACGTCGGCTGGGCCGACGGCAACCACGGCGCGGTCGCGGAAGCCGTGGCCCGGACTCGGGCGAAGGGGAATCAGGGGATAGCTGGGGCCCGGACCTGGGTGAAGGGGGCCAAGGGGTAGCTGGGTGCGGACCCGGACGAAAGGGACCAGGGGAAAGTCGGCGCTCGGCGGGTGCTATGGTGTGAAACGCTCGTGATCAGAGGCTAGGAGACCAGACGTGGCAGGTGACGACGACATCTCCGGGTGATACCGGAGGTTGATCGGCCCCGGCAGGCGCACATGACCGCCGCCGATGTGGCCCTCGTCGTCATTCCCGAACCCCTGTCCCCTTTACCGGGCGGCTTCGGCGCGCCCGCGTTCTCTCACGAGGTCTTCTCGCATGTCCGACGCGTTCATCATCTGCTCCAGCCTGTCCTTCTCCTGGCCTGACGACACGCCCGTCTTCAGCGACCTGTCCTTCACCGTGGGCGGCGGCCGTACGGGCCTCGTCGCCCCCAACGGCGCGGGCAAGAGCACGCTGCTCAAGCTAATCGCCGGCGAGTACCGGCCCGTAGGCGGGAGCGTGTCCGTCGGCGGGCTGCTCGGTTACCTGCCGCAGAGCCTGCCCCTCACCGGCGACCTGACCGTGGCCGAGGTCCTTGGGATCGCTCCGGTGATCGCCGCGCTGGACGCCATCGAGTCGGGCGACGCCAGTGAGGAGCACTTCACCACGATCGGCAACGACTGGGACATCGAGGAGCGCACCCGCGCCCAGCTCGACCGGCTGGGGCTCGGCGATCTCGTGTTCGACCGCACGCTGCGGACGCTGAGCGGCGGCCAGGTCGTCTCGCTCGGCCTGGCCGCGCAGCTGCTCAGGCGGCCCGACGTCCTGCTGCTCGACGAGCCGACGAACAACCTCGACCTCGCCGCCCGCCGCCGGCTCTACGACGTGCTCGGCGACTGGAACGGCTGCCTGCTCGTGGTCAGCCACGACCGGGCCCTGCTCGACCGGATGGACCGCATCGCCGAGCTCGACCGGGGTGAGGTCCGCTTCTACGGCGGCGACTTCACCGCGTACGAGGAGGCCGTACGCGCCGAGCAGGAGGCCGCCGAGCGGAACGTGCGCAGCGCCGAGCAGGAGCTCAAGCGCGAGAAGCGGGAGATGCAACAGGCCCGCGAGCGCGCCGACCGCCGGGCGAGCAACGCCGCCCGCAACCTCAAGAGCGCCGGGCTGCCGCGCATCTTCGCCGGGAACATGAAGCGGGGCGCCCAGGAGTCGGCCGGGCGGGCGGGCCAGATGCACGCCGCCCGCGTCAGCGACGCCAAGGCCAGGCTCGACGAGGCCGGGCGGGCGCTGCGCGACGACCAGAAGATCACGCTGGAGCTGCCGGGTACGAACGTGCCCGCCGGGCGCACGGTGTTCCACGGCGAGCACCTGCAGGCCCGCGGCCTGTTCGCCGAGCCGGGCGTCGACCTGACGGTACGCGGTCCCGAACGCATCGCGCTGACCGGCCCCAACGGCGCGGGCAAGTCGACCCTGCTACGCCTGATCAGCGGCGACCTGACGCCCGACGGCGGCACGACCAGGCGGGCCGACGGCCGGGTCGCCTACCTGTCGCAGCGGCTCGACCTGCTCGACGTCGAGCGCACCGTGGCCGAGAACCTGGCCGCGTTCGCCCCCCGCAGGCCGGAGGCGGAGCGGATGAACCTGCTCGCCCGCTTCCTGTTCCGCGGCGCCCGTGCCCATCTGCCGGTGGGCGTGCTGTCGGGCGGCGAACGGCTGCGCGCCACGCTGGCCTGCGTGCTCTGCGCCGATCCGGCTCCGCAGCTCCTGCTGCTCGACGAGCCCACCAACAACCTCGACCTGGTCAGCGTGGGGCAGCTGGAAAGCGCGCTCGGCTCGTACGAGGGGGCGTTCGTGGTGGTCAGCCACGACGAACGGTTCCTGGCGGAGATCGGGGTGGAGCGCCGGCTGGAGCTGTCCGGCGGCCGGCTGCTGGAGACCGGAGGGCCCGCCGGTGAGTGACGCGCTGCTCGCCCGCGACCTCGTACGGACGCTGGGCACGCGGCGCGTGCTCGACGGCGTCACCCTCACCGCCGCCCCCGGCCGCCGGATCGGGCTGATCGGCGAGAACGGCGCGGGCAAGTCCACCCTGCTGCGGCTGCTGGCGGGGGTGGACCAGCCCGACTCCGGCACCGTCGTCCGCCCCGCCGACCTCGGCTTCCTGCACCAGGAGCTGCCGTTCGACGGCGATGCCACGGTCGCCGACGTGCTCGACGACGCCCTGCGCGAGGCGCGCGCGGACCTGGCCGAGCTCGACCGGCTCACCCGGGAGCTCTCCGGGGCCCCGGACGACGCCGCTCTGCTCGAAGCGTACGGGGCCCGGCTCGACCAGGCCCAACAGCGCGAGTCCTGGGACGCCGACCGGCGCGCGGAGATCGTCCTCGACCGGCTCGGCCTGGGTGGCGTGCCGCGTTCCCGTGCGCTCGCGTCGCTGTCGGGCGGGCAGCGCGGGCGG
Organism: Nonomuraea sp. NPDC003201; assembly: GCF_053590415.1. Taxonomy (NCBI): domain Bacteria; kingdom Bacillati; phylum Actinomycetota; class Actinomycetes; order Streptosporangiales; family Streptosporangiaceae; genus Nonomuraea; species Nonomuraea sp. NPDC003201. The sequence goes on along the minus strand of NZ_JBSFTC010000119.1, from coordinate 6,926 downwards.
CTCGCCCTGGCGGCGCTGCTCGTCAGGCGGCCCGCGGCGCTCCTGCTGGACGAGCCCACCAACCACCTGGACGACGCCGCCGCGGTGTTCGTGGAGGAGCAGCTGTGCGGGATGACCGGGGTCGTGGTCGTGGCCAGCCACGACCGGGCTTTCCTGGACGCGGTCTGCACGGACCTGCTCGACCTCGACCCCGCGGTGGACGGGCCCGTCCGGTACGGGGGCGGGTACGGCGCGTACCTGGCCGAGAAGCGGGCCGAGCGGGAGCGCTGGGAGCGGCGGCACGTGGAGGAGCAGGCCGAGCTCGGCGAGCTGCGCCGGTCCGTCGCGGTGACGGCGCGGCGGGTGGCGCTGGACGGGCTGCGGCGCGACAACGAGAAGATGGGGTACGGGCACCGAGGGGGGCGCGTGCAGAGCCAGATCTCGCGCAGGGTGCGCAACGCCGCCCGGCGGCTGGCCGAGCTGGAACGCGACCAGGTCCCCGCCCCACCGGCGCCACTCCGCTTCCACCCTCCGGCCCTGGCCTCCCACGCGCCGGACGACCCCACTCCGGCCCTGGCCCCCCACGCGCCGGACGACGCCACTCCCGCCCTGGCCGCTAACGCGCCGCAGGACGCCGCCGGTCCCGCCCTGGCCACCCACGCACCGCAGGACGTCGCCCCCGACACGCCGCCCCTGCTGTCGTTGCGGGACGTGCGGGTGCCCGGACGGCTCGCGATCGACCGGCTCGACGTGTCACCAGGGGAGCGCCTGCTGATCACCGGACCGAACGGAGCGGGCAAATCGACGCTCCTGGCAGTACTGGCCGGCCGGCTCGACGCAACGGGTGAGGTGCGGCGGAGGCACGGGCTGACCGTCGGGCTGCTGGCCCAGGACACCGTGTTCGAGCGGCCGGACCGCACGGTGCGGGAGACGTACGAGCTGGCACTGGGAGCGGAGCGCGCCGAGTCCGTGCCGCTGCGCTCCCTCGGCCTGATCGGCCGGCGGGACGTGGACCTGCGGGTGGGCGAGCTGTCCGCCGGCCAGCGCCGGCGGCTCGCGCTGGCGCTGCTGGTGGCGGACCCGCCGGAGGTGCTCCTGCTCGACGAGCCCACCAACCACCTCTCGCCCCGCCTCTCCGACGAGCTGGAGGAGGCGATGGGCACGGCGGGACCCGGCGCGATAGTGATCGCCAGCCACGACCGGTGGTTGCGGGCGCGCTGGCAGGGCCGTCACCTCCGGCTTCACCACCGTGACAGGTGACGCCGGCCACCGGCCTGGAGGCGCGAATGACAAAGGCCTCAGCCCACGTGCGGCGGCCCCGCCTTGACGCGCTCCACGAGTTGCTCCATGGAGCCCCGATATCCGTGGAGGTGCTCCAGCCACCAGGTAGCGCCCGCGTCGGCGTAAGCCTTTACCGAGGAGCCAGGCTCGCTGACCCCGATGATCGCCACGTCGAAACCCGCGGCTGAAGGCCGGCGCCGGAGCACCTCTCCGACCTGAACGGCGAGCGAGTCCGGCGACAGCGTCATGCGGCACTCCTGGTCGTCACCGCCGACGATCCACCCGTCCCAGCGAGCGGCCCGGCGAAGAGCGCCCGGAGCCGAGCCGCCGACCCACACCGGGACTCGGGGGCGCTGGAGGGGCAACGGCGACAGGCGTACCCCGTCGACCGTGTAGTGGGCGCCCCGGTGGTGCACCTCGGCGCCGGACCAGAGCGAGGAGATGACCTCCAGCGCCTCGTCGAGCACGTTCGCACCGGGCCGGGACGAGCCGAACGCGGTGAACTCGGCGGTCACTCCGCCCAGCCCGGCACCCAGGATCGCCCGGCCGCCGCTCAGCCGATCGAAAGTGGCCACGGTGTGAGCCAGCGTTTCCGGACGGTGCCGGGCCACGGCGGTCACCGCGGTGCCCAACCGGACACGGGAGGTTTCCTGGGCCGCGGCGGCCAGCACCACCCACGGGTCGGCCGATGGCGTCCCCCAGGCGAAGGCAAGGTGATCCCACACCACCACGGCATCCCATCCGGCGGCCTCGGCCTCCCGAGCCAGATGAACCAAGCGCGATGGCTCTGCGAGCTCACCGAGGATCGCGATGTCGATGCCGTAACGCATAGGCCCACCCAAGCAGTCGGCACCGACGTTTCAGGACGACGTCGAGGGCGGGAGTCCGTTGCCGAGGAGGCTCGGCAGGGCTGCCGGTCAGGCTGTCGGATCTTGATCGACCTGAGCTGCGACGTCAGGTGTAACCGGCTCAGGAGGGCCGTTCTTGGCCCTCACCGCCTCAACGGTGAATCGGAGCACTTGCTCAGTTCGGAGCGGACGGTTACTGTTTTTTTGGCGAAGCGATCCAGAGTGATGTGCAGCGGGGATGGTCACTCAGGGCCGACGAAGCGGCTGGATCATCCGCGATGCCCGTGCTGGCGGACACGCGGTCATGGGGGGAAGGCGCGCAAGCGTCTGGGAAGTGACCCAACGGACCGTGGACCGGGATCGCAGATGATCGTTCTGAACGCAACCTGGCAGCGAGTGGCGCTCGGCGCGCTCTTGGTTCTCCTCCTCATCCCGGTTGTCGCCATAATGGCGCCGGCGTTGCCCATCCTGATCTGGCGGTCGGAGGGGCGTGAGTTCGTTCTCGCCCTGTTCGACAAGGTCACGGAACTTGCACGGGCACTCGTGCCACGGGATGACGGCACCGACGAAGCCGTCGAAGGTGAGGGCCTCAAGCTCGCTCCGGCCGATCAACAGAGCGTCGAGTCGGCAGCGAGCTGAGCGGGATGGAAGGACTCGAGCCCAGGAACGATCGCATCTGCCCGCACCCCGTACGGCGAGCAGCCGCCCACGGTGCAGACGGCCGCGTTGCGCCGCAGGTGCGGGCGCAGGACGCCGTTGCGGACGTCGTCCCGGCGCGGCGGCGAATACCAAAGCGTCGGAGCGGACGGATCCGGCTTGATCTCGCGCTCGACTGCAAACCGCTAGATCGGTTCAGCGTGCACCCCTGCTGCCGTCAGATGCTCCAGAACCCGATCCAGGGCCGCGTTCCGGGCTGCCGCATTCTTCTGCGATATCGGCTGTCCCAGCACCCCTCGCCGGGAGAAGTGACTGTCAGAGGGCCGGCGCAATGTCAGCACCGGTGCTGACAACAACGATGATCGACCCGGAACAACAAGAAGCCCCAGACTCTCGGCATGTGCCGTGAGCTGGGGCTTCAACTCTTGAACTGGTGGACGATACTGGGATTGAACCAGTGACCTCTTCCGTGTCAGGGAAGCGCTCTCCCGCTGAGCTAATCGTCCGTGGAGGTGGCGACGGGATTTGAACCCGTGTGGACGGCTTTGCAGGCCGCTGCCTCGCCTCTCGGCCACGCCACCGAGTCGAATCTCTCCGAGCGGAAGACGGGATTCGAACCCGCGACCCTCACCTTGGCAAGGTGATGCTCTACCACTGAGCCACTTCCGCGTTGCTGCCTCGACAACTCTAGCGCGTTCGCCGACCGGATGGTTACGCGTAGCGGTGGAGTGCGCCTATTTGCGGAGCTGGCGGGCCACGCTCCGCTCGGTGGCGGGCAGGCTGAGGAAGATCTCCAGGATGCGGGAGAGGCGGTGGACCTCGATGCGGTGGAAGGCGGGGCCTTCCGAGCGGGCCAGGAGGAGGGAGAGGGCCAGGGGCGGCAGCGGGGCGTGGATGACGTGCAGCCCCTCCTCCAGGGTGACGGCCGTCGGGCGGGACGGGGTCTCCTCCGGGACGATCAGGTCTTTCGGGGCGCGCCAGCTGGCGTACAGGACGCGCCGCTCGGCCGTCGTGGCGGCCCAGTCGGCGCTGAACAGGACCGGGAGCGAGTCGACGAGCGTGGTGAGCGCGCGGTCGCCCGCCGTGGTGATGTACTTGAGAATCTCCAGCTCAGGGTACGTGCCCGGGGCCTCCCGCGTGGTCCAGATGCCCTCGACCGCCACGCCCTCCACCGTCTCCAGGCTCTTGACCAGCGACTGCCTGGGCGTGCTCTCCGCGCAGAAGACCGTGATGTCGTCGACGGCCTGGCCGGCGCCCCGGTCGAGCACGGTCACCTGCGTGATGTCGGCCCCCGACGCCCCCAGGACCTTGGTCACCTGTGCGAGCGAACCCGGCTTGTCGGGCAGCGCCACCCGTACGCGAAGAAGCATCCGTCCTCTCTCCGCTCAAGATGCGAATAACAACGTCTCTGATCAGCTTAGCCATCCTGCGTCAGGAATATTCGGCTGGGATCGTTGCCCACCTGGGCGGGGAGGCGTGGGCGCTCACCCTGAGCGACCATGAGATTACCAGGCTTTGGCCTGTGCGGGTAGAACGTGTGAGCGATGCGCGAGTGGCAACCTGACGTTTGCGAATACCCGTTACGGCCTGACCTGCGCTACAACTGACGGAGTGAAGATTGGGCCGATTGGGGTGTGGCCGCCGGTGGTGCTGGCGCCGATGGCGGGCATCACGAACGCGCCGTTCCGGGTGCTGTGCAGGGAGCAGGGCGCGGGCCTGTTCGTCTGCGAGATGATCACGACGCGCGCGCTGGTCGAGCGCAACCCGAAGACGCTGCGGATGATCAGGTTCGCGGAGTCGGAGCGGCCCAGGAGCATCCAGCTGTACGGGGTGGATCCCGATATCGTGGGGCGGGCGGTCAAGATGATCGCCGAGGAGGACCTGGCCGATCACGTCGACCTGAACTTCGGCTGCCCCGTGCCCAAGGTGACCAGGCGTGGGGGCGGGTCCGCGCTGCCGTACAAGAGGAATCTGCTGCGGCGGATCCTGCGGGAGGCGGTGGCCAACGCGGGGTCGTTGCCCGTCACGATGAAGATGCGCAAGGGGATCGACGACGACCACCTGACGTATCTCGACGCGGGGCGGATCGCGGCCGAGGAGGGCGTCGCGGCGATCGCGCTGCACGCCCGTACGGCCAAGCAGCATTACGGGGGAGTGGCCGACTGGGAGGCCATCGCCCGGCTGAAGGAGGCCGTGCCGGAGATCCCCGTGCTGGGCAACGGCGACATCTGGTGCGCCGACGACGCCCTGCGCATGGTGGCGCGCACCGGGTGCGACGGCGTGGTGGTCGGGCGGGGCTGCCTGGGGCGGCCGTGGCTGTTCAAGGACCTGGAGAACGCGTTCAACGGCAGCCCCGAGCGGGCCCGGCCCACGCTCGGCGAGGTCGCCGAGGTGATGGCCAGGCACGCCGAAGGGCTGACCGAGTGCTTCGACATCGAGCGGTACGCGGTCGCCGATTTCCGCAAGCACGTGGGGTGGTATCTGAAGGGGTTCACGGTCGGGAGCGAGCTGCGGCGGGAGCTGGCCACGTCCGAGTCGCTCGACGGGCTGCGCGAGGGGCTGGCGAAGCTGGAGCACGACCAGCCGTGGCCGCCGAACACCGACACGCCTCGGGGGAAGTCGGGGGAGCGGACCAAGGTGCTGCTGCCGGACGGGTGGCTGGACGACCCCTGGGACTGCGTGATCCCCGACGGCGACGCGGAGTCCGACATCTCCGGCGGTTGACCTCTTCTTCGGGTGCGCGGCTCAGTGCGGGCCGGTGATCTCGGTGCCGCAGGGGCCGCCGCCCACGGACGTCTCCAGCCGGACGGGTTCGCCCGACATCGTGAGCGTCGGGTAGTACTCGGCGATCCGCTCGGCCGAGCGGCCCACGTAATGGCAGATGAAGCTGCGCCTGAAGCGGTCGGCCGTGCTGTTCGGCTCCGAGCCGTGCACCAGGCTGCCGTTGAAGAACAGCACGTCCCCGGGCTCCATGTCCACCGGCACCTTCGTCAGGCCGGGCGGCGGCGGCACGTACTCCCTGGTGAAGGAGATGTCCTGGTCCGCCTCCTCCGGGCAGAACAGGTCCATGAGATGCGTCCCCGGCACGACCTCGAGGCCGCCGTTGGCCCGGTCCACCTTGTCGAGCGCCACCCATGCGGCCACGCACGTGCCCGGTTCGACCCGGAGGTAGAAGTTGTCCTGGTGCAGCGCCTGGCCCCTGGCGCCCGGCGGCTTGAAGTAGAACATGCTCTGGGCTGCTATCGGCTCCTCTCCTAGGATGTCGCGGAGAATCGCGGCGATGCGCGTGTCGAGCAGATACCGCAGGGCCAGGTCGTTCACCTGGTGAGGGTGCATGATCCGCGGGTAGTCACGGAGGATGTCGTACGGCCGGCCGGGTTCCTGCGGCTGCGGTGCGAAGTGACCCGGGATCGGCCCCTTGGCGTGCAGCGCCATGAACGCGTCGCGCAGCTCGGCCACCTCTTCCGGGGCGAGGAGACCGGGCACCAGCAAGTACCCCTGATCGTGGAAGTCGTTGAGCCTCATGTTTCCCACGCTAGAGACCGGGATCGTGGAACGGTATGCCTGTGACCGCTGAGGACATGTCTGTTCCTGCTGCCGAGCTGACGATCGTCGGCCACTACGACAAGGCGCCCGGGTACGCGACCCGCCGTCCCGCCGGGTCGCCGAGCTGGCTGCTGCTGTGGACGGAGGCGGGGGCGGGGTTCGTGGCGCAGGGCGGGGCGTCGTTCGAGGTCCGGGAGGGGGACCTGGCGGTGCTCGGGTCCGGGGTGTCGCAGTACTACCGGGTGCTGCCGGGGGCGGAGCGGTGGCGGTTCTGGTGGGTGCACTTCCAGCCCCGGCCCTCGTGGGCGGCCTGGCTGGGGCCGTTCGCCCGGGGTGACGGGTGCCATCTGGTCGGAGGCGTGCCGGTGGGCGTGCGCGGGCGGATGGGGCTGGCGTTCGAGCGCGCGCTCCAGGACGCCCGGTGGGTGCCGGCCACGCCCCTGCCCGACGTGTACCGTCCCGTGGCGGCTTCCGCCGAGGCGCGGCTGCCCGCCGTCGTCCTGTCGGGGCCGGTGCGTGAGCTGGTGCTGGGTGCCGTCGAGGAGGCGATCGTCCTGGCCACCGCCTCCGCCCGGCCCGAGGGGGCGCGGCGGCCGGACGAGGGCGACGAGCGGG
>NZ_JBSFTC010000118.1:0-31885 GCF_053590415.1 Nonomuraea sp. NPDC003201 | reverse complement strand
GCCGCGGCCTTCCTGGAACGGGCGGTCGGGCTCACCCCCGACGCCCGGCGCCGGGCCGAACGCGCGCTCGACGCCGCCCGGGCCAAGCACCTGGCCGGCGCGCTCGAGTCCGCGCTGGCGCTGCTGGCGGTGGCCGAGGCCGGGCCGCCGGACGAGCTGCGCCGCGCCAAGGCCGAATCCCTGCGCGCCGAGATCGCCCTGACCTCGAACCGCGGCACCTCCGCCCCGGCGATCCTGCTCAAGGCCGCCAAACAGCTCGAACCACTCGACATCGGCCTGTCCCGCGACACCTATCTGCAGGCGCTGCTCGTGGCGATCGGCGTCCTGCCCAGTTGGGACGGCATCATCGAGGTGGCGGCGGCCACTCGCGAGGCGCCACCCGCGCCCGGCGCGCCCCGCGCCGCGGATCTCGTCCTCGAAGCCCTCTCCCTGTCCTACACGCAGGACACCCTGACGGCCGAACCGGCCCTGCGGCGTGCCGTGGACGCCATCATGAGCGAGGAGACCCCGCCCGCCGAACAGCTCCGGTGGGTCTGGTTCGTCAACTTCTCCGTCATGAGCCGGTGGGACGACGAGGCCGGTCGCGACCTGACCCGGCACTACCTCCGCCTGATCCGCGGCTCCGGCGCGCTCGCGCTGCTGCCCCTGGCGCTCAGCCTGTCCACGATGCTGTTCCTGTTCGAGGGCGACCTGGCGGAGGCCCAGACCCAGAACGAGGAGGCGAAGGCGAACGCGGTCGCCGCCGACGTCTGGACCACCTCGGGAGCGATGGTGCAGACGGGCGGCGACCTCGGCCTCGCGGCGTGGCGGGGAGACGAGGAGGAGACCGAGCAGCTCGCGGAGATCATCGCGAAGGAAGGAGCGGTCCGCGGGGAGGGGCGGACGCTGGAGATCAGCCATTGGGTCCGGTCCGTCCTCTACAACGGGCTCGGCCAGTACGAGAAGGCGCTGGAAGCCGTGCTGCAGGCCGGCGTGGACCACCGGGCGCCGGGCGGCTGCGGGGTCCAGTGGGCACCCCTCGAACTCGTCGAGGCCGCCGCGCGTACCGGCCGGCACGACCTGGCCGCCCGTACGCTGGAACGGCTCTCCCGCTCCACCCGGGCAGGCGGCACGGACTGGGGCCTCGGCCTCGAGGCCCGCTGCCGGGCGCTGCTCTGCGAAGGAGAGCAGGCCGACCGCCTCTACCGCGAGGCCATCGACCGGCTCGGCCGCACCCGCATGCGCGTCGACCTCGCCCGCACCCACCTGCTCTACGGCGAATGGCTCCGCCGCGAACGCCGCCGCGTCGAGGCCCGCGAGAACCTCCGCACCGCCTTCGACCTGTTCACCGGGATCGGCATGAAGGCCTTCGCCGACCGGGCCGCACGCGAGCTCCAGGCCACCGGGGAGACCGCCAGGAAGCGGAACGTCGAGACCACGGAGCAGCTCACCCCGCAGGAGGCGCAGATCGCCAGGCTGGCCCGTGCCGGCCTGACCAACAAGGAGATCGCGGAGCGCCTGTACGTCAGCCCGCGCACCGTCGAATACCACCTGCGCAAGGTCTTCACGAAACTCGGCGTCACCTCCCGCCACCAGCTCGACGACATTCTCTGAGTTCGCCCCTCCCCAATCGGAGGTACGTCGCCGACCGGCTCTGCCCGCGTCCCGTACGGGCCGGCCGCCCGGTGACTCCCGGGGCTGACCGGCTCCTCACCGGGGACGCTGGCCAGGCATCTCCCTGATGCGACCGCGGCACCCGCCCGGCCACAGTGTGTGGTGTCGGCGACAGGCGCCCGCCGACAGCCCTCGCCTGAACCACCCGATTCCGGGACACCCGCACCACCCACGCCTACTCAAGCGCGCCGAGATCACCACCGCCTCGCCGAGGCGTGCCTCCCCATCACCAGCATCCGCCGCGACTTCATGCTGCTCAACCCCGCCGTCGCCCAGGCGACCGCGGTTCCTCGGAAAGGACAACTCATGAGCACCACCACGGAGGCGCGCGTGAGCATGCATCCTGACGGACCAGACCACTCGAACTCCCTCGACCAGGCCGCCGCCACCTTCGTCGAGGTGCGTCCCCGCCTGTTCGGCATCGCCTACCGGATGCTCGCAAGCTCGGCGGAGGCCGAGGACATCGTCCAGGAGACCTGGCTGCGCTGGCAGAACACCGAACGCTCGGCCATCGCCAACCCGGCGGCGTTCCTGACCCTGATCACGACGCGGCTGTCCATCAACGCCGTGCAGTCCGCCCGGGCCCGCCGCGAGACCTACCTCGGCCCCTGGCTACCCGAGCCCATCGACACCGGCGCCGACCCCGCCGCCGGAGCCGAGCGAGGTGAGGCGCTCGAACTCGCCCTGCTGTTGCTGCTGGAGAAGCTCACCTCGGCCCAGCGGGCCGCGTACATCCTCCGTGAGGCCTTCGTCTATCCCTACGAGCAGATCGCCGAGATCATCCAACTCAGCCCGGCCAACGTCCGCCAGTTGGTGAGCCGCGCCCGCAAGCACCTGAGCGCCACCCGGCGCGGGGCGATCGGCACCGACGAACGCCGCCGCCTCCTGTCGGCCTTCCTCGACGCTTCCCAGGAGGGGAACCTGACGGCCCTGGAGAACCTCTTCGCCGAAGACGTCGACGGCAACGGCGTCAGAGGGACGGTGCTGCTTCCACTGACCGGGATCAACCGGGAGCGGCACGGTTCACCGCGACGAACCCGCCGCACCTCCGGCCGCGCGCCGTCACCGCGGGGGCCGAGGTGAACGGCCGCGCGTCCCCGGCATGCGGCGGAGTCCGCCGTTCACCCCATCGCCCGCCAAGGCGACAACCCCCTCAGAAGCGTCGGCACCAGGGTGCGGCTCACCCTCGAGTGCCGAGACCTGACCGCCCCGAGAAGCGCGCCTTTCTGGTCGGCGCGCCGAGACCGGGGATCGGGATCGCGCCCTCCACCGTCCGGGAGATCCTCAGGCGGGAAGGTCTTGAGCCGCCACCCGAGCGGACGTCCACCACATGCTCCGGCTCCCTACGGCCGCCGCTCCACGGACGTCCGCGTCGGGCGGCGCGCCGCTGCCCTCCAGGCGGGTGGTGATCGCGATCCGGTTGTGCGCGTTGATCACTGTCGCGGCCCAGATCAGCGCCGCCAGCTGCGTCTCCTCGAACTGCCTCGCCGCCTCGGCGTACACCTCGTTCGGGACCTGCCCCGCGAAGACGAGGGTGATCGCCTCGGTCAGCGACAGCGCGGCGCGCTCCCTGCCGTTGAAGAGCTTGCTGTTCCGCCAGGCCCGCAACTCGCGGATGCGCTGCTCCCCTTCCCCCATGGCCCGCGCGTCCTGGGTGTGCCGGTCGAGCGAGAGGGAACAGCCGTTGATCTGGGACGCGCGAATCTTGATCAGCTGGAGCAGTCCCGGCGCGATGTCGGCCGCCTGCGCCGCGGCCAGAGCGGCCTCGTGCAGGGCGCTCATCGCGCTGGAGACTTCGGGGGTCACGTTCTTGATCGCAATCCGCGGGGCAATCGTGGCTACAGACATGTCGTGACTCTCATCTCGCTCGTTGAAGCTCTTTCAAGCAAGGACGGGCGCAGCAACGATGTGGCGATATGTCCCCCTCTCCGTCCCGCTCGAGAGCGCGCCCCCGGCACCAGGCCCTGCGCGCGCCCTCCGTACTGCATGGGATACGCGACATCGGCCGTCCCGGTTCGCACCACGGATCTCACCGAGGGCGCGCTCGATCGGGAGCACAGGTCAGAGGTCCGTCCCGGCCGGCCGGGACCGTGAACGATTCCCCGGAGTGCCGCTCAGCCGCACGCCTTCGCGGTGCCGCCGGAGCCGGTCCGGACGCTGCGGCGGCCGGGGTTCCACTCCACCTCGACCCTGCCCCAGGCGCAGGTTCTGGGGGCTCGGAGCATGTTGCCCCAGTGACGGCCGTTGTTGCCCGGCTTGAAGTCGTACGCGTCCCTCCTGTTGTCCGCCGTGTACACGTAGATGGTGCCGCTCGCCTTGGAGTCGGTCCTGATCTCGACCCAGTTGGTCCTGCACCGGGGGGACCACCAGAGGTGGATCCGCCCGGCGGCCCCGCGGGGCTGATGTCTGACGAGCGTGCCGGTCCGCACCACCTGGGCGGAGTTCCAGCAGCCCGTCTCGGCCGGGTCCTGGTGGTCGTACGCAGTGGCCTGCGCGTACGCGGGAGCCTGCGCCGGCAGGACCGCCGTCATGGCGGCCACGGCGATGGCCGCAACTCGAAGCTGCACGAGGAGTCGACTCCTTACCTCGAACGACAGATGAAGAACGCCGAGGTTCAGAATAACAGAGCGCGTGCTCCAAAATTGCGGACCGTGACTACCGCGGCACGAGGTCGCGGACCCCCGCGCGCATGCCGAGACAGGCGAGCACGCCGAGACCCGCGCACATCACCCAGACCGCGCCACCGACGTACTCGAACAGCGCCGTGCCGACGCTGGGGCCGACGGCCCAGCCCGCTGTCTGGCAGGTGGACAGCGCGCCGATGTAGCGGCTCCGCAGGGCGGGCGTCGGGGCGGCGAGGGCCGGATACGCGCCGATGGACGGGGCGCTGATGATCTCTCCCAGCGTCCAGACGACGGCTCCGAGGATGAAGACCCACGGGCCGAAGGGCAGGCCGAACAGGCCCAGGCCGATACCGAGGAGGAGGCAGCCGGCGGCGACGGTGGCCCGCATGGAGAAGCGCTGGATGAGGGTCGTCAGCGGCAGTTCGACGAGAATCACGAGCGCGCCGTTGAGCGCGACGACCGCGCCGTAGAGCGCGGTCGGGTAGCCGCGTTGCTGCACCTCGAGCGGCAGCGTCGACTGGTACTGGACCTCGGCGACCGCCGTGATGAACATCCCGGCGAGGAACAGCAGGAACCGCCGGTCCCGCAGCAGGTCACGGTAACGGGCGGTGTCCTCGGGCGCGGCGGTGTCCTCGCGTGCGCGATGCCCGGCCCCGGCCGGCATGACGAGCAGGACGACGACGGCGAAGAGCAGGTCGACGACGGCGTTGACGACGAAGACCACCTGGTACGAGTACGCGGCGGCCAGCCACACGCCGAGCAGCGGCCCGATGGCGGCGCCGAGGTTGAGCCCGAACCGGCTGGCGGCCGAGGTCATCACGAGCCGCTGCGGCGGCGTCAGCTCGGCGAGCATCGTCGCCGCGGCCGGGCGGTACATCTGCCCGAACGCGCCGGCCGCGAAGCTGGCGATCAGCAGCGGGACGATCGCCGTCACGGCGGCGAGCCCCGCGGTGAAGAAGCCGCACAGCAGCATCGACCACACGATCACCGACCGCGCGCCGAGCCTCCCCGTCACGCTGCCGCCGACGAACGTCCCCACGATCGACCCCACCCCGAACCCGGTGAGGACGAACCCCGCCTGCGCGGGGCTGTAGCCGATGCCCGTCAGGTATAGGACCAGGAAGAGCGCGACGAAGCTCCCCATCCGGTTCAGCGCGATGCCGAACAGCAGCACGATCGCCGGCCGCGGCAGCTCGCGCAGCGTGCGGATCACTCCGGCGGGAGCCTCGTCGGCGGGTGCCTTCGACACGTCGGTCATGCGGGGCTCCACGTGCAGCGCAACGCCGCCAGCGCCCGGTCGAGCGCGGCGGACAGCTCCTCACGGGTGGCCGCGGCGGCGGTGGCGAAGGCGACGCGGCCCTCCATGAGGTCCTTGTGCGGCAGCAGGACGACCTCTCCCGGGCGGACGAGCGGGACGGCCAGGTCCGCCTCCGGCGGCAGGCCGGACTCGTCGAAGGCGATCTCCTCGACGCGGGTCTCGTGCCACGGCGGGTAGGCGAACCTGATCCCCGCGCAGAGCGCGCGCGTCCGCGTGAGCTCGGGGGCGTCGCCGCACGAGACCGCCGCGAGGGCCAGGCCCGGGTCCACGCCGGAGGCGCTGTGGCACAGGTACGAGATGAGGTCACCGCCGAGCCGGCCGTTGATCTCGATGAGCTTCGGGCCCTCGTCGGTGAGCTTGAGCTCGGTGTGCGTGGCGCCGGTCGCGTACCCGATGGCCGCGTGGACCTGGGTGAGGAAGCGGGTGATCGCGGGGTCGCCGAGCAGCGGGTCGTCCCCGCGCGTCCAGTGGCCGGTCTCCTCGAAGTACGGCGCGTAGCCCATCTCCTTGTGCGAGACGAAGACCGGCAGGACCCGGCCGTCCCGTACGACGGAGTCGACGCCGATCTCCTCCCCGGCCAGGTACTCCTCGATCAGCACGGAGCGGTCCGGGGATCGCAGATCGGCGGCCGGGAGGCAGTGCGCGGAGCCGAAGTGGTCGGCCAGTTCCTCGCCGTCGCGGACCAGCGCGACGGCCTGGCTCGCGACCCCGGCTCTGGGCTTGATGACGACCGGATAGCCGAACTTCTCCGCCACGGCACACGCCTCGGCCACGTCGGCGACCGGCTCCGACTGTGGCTGCGGCACGCCGCGCGCGGTGAGGGCCGAGCGGGTGACGTGCTTGTCACGGCAGGCGCGGGCCGCGTCGGGGCCAGGGCCGGGCAGGCCGACGGCCGCCGCGGCGAGCGCGGTGTCGACGACGTGGTCCTCGGCCCACGTCATGACCCCGTCGACGGCGCCGTCCGTGGCGCCTCTGGCCACGACGTCCCGGACGGCGGCCACGATGCCGTCCGCCGTCATGCCGGGTACGACGCTGACCCCGGAGACGTACGGCGTCTCCCACTCGGCCGGCCGGCCGATGACGAGGTGGACGTCGTAGCGCTCGCCGATCCGGCGCAGCATGAACTCCCGGTACAGGCGCGGCCCCGTCCCCACGACGACGAGCCGCTTCATGACGGCCGCTCCGCGCCGATGCCGACGAACGCCATCAGCGCCGGTGTCTCGGCGCGGTTGTGCCAGGCGTGCCGGGTCCCCTGCTGAACGACGCAGGCGCCGGGGGTGAGCCGAACCTCGTCGCCGGAGTCGAGTTCGAGCCAGAGCTCGCCTTCGAGGCAGATGCCGTAGTCGAGGGTGTCGGTGGTGTGCATCCCCGGCGGGTCGCCGGGTTCGAAGACGTCCATCAGCCCGGGGAGCCGCTCCTCGACCTCCGCGTCGATCTCGGCCTGGTCCTCGGGCGACGACGCGGACGGCAGTCCGACGATCGCGGACGCGGGCGGGAAGCGCACGAGCAGCAGCCGCGTCCCGCCGGCTCCGGCGAAGAACGGCAGCGTGATCGGGTCGGCGGCCTTCGGTCCGACGGTCGCGCCGCCGTCGGGGCTGCCCCACAGCAGGTACATCTCCTGGCCGGGCAGCGCGCGGGCCGTGATCGGCGCGACGGGCGTGTCACGTACGATCACCGCCGCGCCGTCCGGGCCGAACCCGGTCACGACCAGGCGTGGATCGATCGCCATCAGGCTCCCCCTTGTCCCCGCAGCCGTTTCAGCGTGTCCTCCTCCGCCGCGCGGAGTTCCGCGCATGCCGCGGCCACGCGGAACGCGTCCACCTGGCCGATCGCCTTGCCGATCATCAGCTGGTTCCTGATGTCCCTGCACCGGCCGACGAGGTCCGCGAGCGCGGGCTCGACGTCCGCGTACGCCGGTTGCCGCGCGGCGAACTCCCGCAGGCAGGCCCGCGACCCCTCATACACCGAAAAAGCGTCATAAAGCAGGGCGATCGTCCGCGCCGGCGTGATCCACCGCGTCCCCAGCAGGTCCGCGACCCCCTCCAGCAGCGCGTACGTGTCGTCGTACGTCCGCAGCACCTCGGAGAACGCCGCCGACGCCCCGGTGACCGCCGCCGCCGCGTCGTACGGGCCGGCCGGGAACCAGCTGACGTGCCGCAGCTTCCCGTTGTCGTACGCCGCGGCGATGACGTCCTCGGGGTAGGCGTACCGGCACAGCACGCTCGCCCGGTTGTCGTCGAGGATCGACCAGTGCCCGTCCGCGTACGAGGTGAGCGTGATCGTGTGCACGACGTGGTCGGTCCGGTACTCGGGGGTGTGCGGGAGGTAGTAGACGTCCACGAACAGGATCACGTAACCGGCGCGCCCGGCCGTGTCGATGACGAGCTCGCGCGCCTGCGCGTAGGTGTCGAACGGGACGTACTCGCGGGCGATCCCGACGCGGGCGAGGGCGGCGGGGTCGAGGAGCTTGCTCTGGAAGTCGTATTTCGGGCGGCCGAGGCGGATGACCTGGTCGGCGATGTCGTCGCCGCCGACCAGGCAGTTGTAGAAGACCAGCGGCAGGTCGGGAACCCGCTCGGCGAGCATGACCATGGCCTGCCGCTGGTAGCAGTTGAGGAACGACCGGTCGTATAACTGGTGGTCGTAGTCGTAGACGTCGTCCTTCATGCCGTCAGAGCGTCCGGGTCATGAAGGCGCTGTGCGGGTCGGGGCCGTAGCCCGCGAACGGACCGCAGGGCTCGAAGCCGAACTTCGCGTACAGCTTCCGCGCCTGCTCGAAGTGCTCGGTCGAGCCGGTCTCCAGGCTGAGCCGCTCCAGACCCATCGCCTTGGCCTCCTCCAGCATGTGGGCGAGGAGCAGGCTCGCGATGCCGTCGCGTCGCCGCTCCTGGGCGGTGCGCATGGACTTGATCTCGCCGTGCCCGTCGTCGATGCGCTTGATCGCGCCGCAGCCGACGAGCCGGTCGCCGTCGTACACCGACCAGAACGTGACCTCGGGGACGCGCAGCCCGTCGAGGTCGAGCGCGTACACGCTCTCGGCGGGGGTGATGGCGTGCATCTCCCGCAGGTGTTCCTCCAGGAACGCGGCGATCTCCGGTCCGCGCAGGTCGTCGACCACGATCTTCATTTACTCTGCCTCCAGTAGTGCGCACGCGAAGAAGCCCGGCGCGGAGGCCTGCGCGAGGTAGAGCGCCCCTCGCTCCCGGCCGGACTTGTCGGTGTGGTCCATCAGGTTGATCAGCCAGTCCGCGTTACCGCAGTGACCGTACCGGGTCATCGGCCCCCGGAAGTGCAGGAGCTCGCGGGCCTGGCCGGCGGCCATCGCGTTGAAGCTCACGATGGGAGCGAACAGGCTCGAGGTGAAGATCTTCGTGACGTCTCCCGGCACGCGGCCCGCTTGGCGGAACGCCTGGTCCAGCGCGGCCCGGGAGACCGCCTGCCGGGACGCGAACGTGTCCTGCCCGACCATGCCGGAGAAGTCCGCGGCCAGCCCGGTCCCGGCGAGTGTGAGGCCGCCGTGGTCACGGCTGATCAGGCAGCCCGCCACGGCGTCCCCGAAGAGCGCGAAGGACTTCACCCGGTCGCGGTCGTCCGGGGTGAAGTCCAGCGCCACCAGCACGACGTTGCGCGCGCCTGCGCCGACCTCTGGGCCGGCCAGGCCCCAGCCGTACCGGAGGGCTTCGAGCGAGCTGCAGCACTGCTGGAGCGACACGATCGCGGGAACACACGCGGTCAGCCCTGCGGCCCGCATGACCTCGACGGCGACGTCCCCGCCGAGCAGGCCGAGCACGCGGTCGGAGGTCGCGAGCACGAGCCGGTCCACCTCCGCCGCGCGGACGCCGTGCGCGCTCAGCACCTTCGCCACGCAGTCCACGACGTACGGGACGAGCGGCCCGGTCATCTTCCGGTACGTGCCCGTGCCCATCGCGGTGAACGCGGTGTCCGGCGACACCGCGCGCCACAGGTCCTCGAACCCGGGGATGTCCTCAGGACGGCCTTCGGCGTCGCCGACCACGTACGCGAAGGACCCGATGCCGGCCACTCAGACCTCGGCCGGCGCGCTCGCGTCGATTTCCTCGATCACCGACAGGATGCCGTCGATGTCCTCGAGCATCGGCACCCATTCCGGGCGCAACGCGATCCGCCCGTTCGCCTTCTCCTCGATGTAGCTGTTGACGAGGATGAGGATGTTGAGCGAGCTGATCCCGAGCTCGGCGCGCGACCTGCTCTGCGCGACCTCGTCGTAGGTGAGGTCCGGCGCCATGGGCTGCGTGCCGAGGAAGTCGACGAAGTTTCGCAGCCGGTCGTCGATGTCAGGCATCGGCGGCCACCCGCTTGAACGCGAAGCCGTTGAGGTTCTCGGTGTAGATGCGGTTGTAGCCGTACCTGTCCTCGCCGGAGACCAGGACGCAGCCGTGGTAGTCGAGGGCGATCTCGTCGCCGAACTCGACCAGCCTGTCCACGTGCTCGTACACCCTGGTCTGCGGGATCACGTACCTGGAGGCGTAGCCGAGGCGGGTCTGGTCGCTGACGTTGGGCAGGGACCCGTGGACGCACTTCTCGACGAACAGGACGAACTGCCCGGGGCCCATCTCCATCTCGACGACGTCCTCCTTCTCCGGGTCCCAGTCGGGGTCGAGCTGGAGCTCGGAGTAGTCGTAGCCGAAGAAGTCGGTCTTGCGCTGCGGGCCCTTGGTGAGCCGCTTGTTCTCGTCGTAGAACCAGCGCTTCTGGCTGCCGCGGATGAAGCGCAGGCAGCCGTTCTCGCGCTGGGCCGGGGAGAAGGCAGTCCAGACGCTGACGTCCTGGAGGACCGCGTCGTCGTCGCGGTCGTACGCGAAGCTCAGCGACGGCGTGGCGGCGGTCGTGGTCTCGCCGACGATGTACTTCTCGACCTGGTGCCAGCCGGTGCCCGCGTCACCCGGCTGCTTCTGGAAGATGTTGGACTTCCAGCAGATGATGTCCTCACCCAGGAGCGAGCGCAGCTTGTTCACGATCTCCGGCCGCGAGATGTGCTCGGAGAGCGTGTCGCAGTCCAGGTGCCGGTCATAGTTGATGACCGTCGAGTTGTGCGGCTTGTTCTTCGACAACGCCATCTCGATCATGGCCTTGCTCCAGATCTTCTGAGCCTCGTCGGGCTCGTAGAGATCGAAGGGGCCGACGTAGCCGTTGTCCTTGAAGAACTGGACCTGCTCGGCGGTGAGGCCGTCGGTCAACGTGGTCATCTGCCTGTGCCCTTCTTGTCGAGGAGCCGTTTCGCGTTCTTCCCCATGAACAGGTCGCGATCGGCCTGGGTCATCTCAGCCGGGAAGGCTCCTTCGGCCGTGAGTCGTTCCACGAAGTTCGTCTGCTTGCCCTGCAGCCGGAAGATCGGCCAGTCGGTGCCGAACAGCACCTTGTGGTTGATGTTGCGGCGGAAGAACCGGTTGAGCCCGGCCACGCCGTCGGGGGCCTCGTAGCCGCTGGCGTCGATGTAGACGTTCGGCCGGTTGTTGCAGAGCATCGCGCACTCGTCCGGGTAGTGGACGCTGCCGTGCGCGAGCACGAAGTCCACGCCGGGGAAGTCGCGCGCGGGCCGGTCCACGTAGATGGGCAGCGCGATCTCGAAGTCGAGCGCCGGGGAGGTCGCGCCGATGTGCGACAGCACCGGCAGCCGGTGCTGCGCGCAGATCTCGTAGAACGGGTAGAGCGCCTTGTCGTCGAGGCGGTAGCCGCACGGCGGGTAGAGCTTCATGCCGTCGAAGCCGTACTCGACGACGGCCCGCTCGAACAGCGCGATCCCGTCGGCCCCCCAGCGCGGGTCGACGCCGGCCAGGACGCGGAAGCGGCCGGGATGCCGATCGACGACCGCCTTGTGGTGATCGATGATCTCCTCGATGGAGTGCGTGCCGTCCTTCAGCGCGTACGTGAAATCCGGCAGCAGCAGCACGGCCTCATCGATCCCCGCGTCGTCCATCTCCTTCACGAGCTGGTCGCACAGCGGGTCCTGGAGGGTCGCGTCGTGCATGCGGCGCAGCCGTTCCTTCGTCGCGGGCAGGCCGCGCGCCTGCATGGCCGCGGCCATGTTGTCGATGACCCCGTCGCGGAACGACGGCGGGAAGCACATCTCGGCCGCGACGTGGCAGTGGAAGTCGATGATCGTCATGAGTTCGCTCCCAGGCAGATGCCGACGATGTCGTGCACGTACTCGGCCTCGATGAACTCCCCCATGCGGCTCATGGCGTCGATGCCGGTCTGCTCCTCGAGGACGAACACGATGCTCATGAGCCCGATCGAGTCGACGCCGAGGTCGTTCCTGAGGCTCATGGACGGCGCCACGTCCCTGCCGGGCAGAACGCTGGCGATGATCTGGCAGAGCGCGTCCTCGGTCACCTGTCGCCACTCCCCCAGACGGCGCGCGCGACCGCGCCACGGTCGATCTTGAAGTTCCGGGTCAGCAGACCGCTCTCCACGGTGAGCTCCTCCGCCGGGCGGACGAGAGTCGTCGCGATCCGGTGCGACGGCTCGCGGCCCGCGTTCCTCCGCTTGATGTACGCCTCGATCTCGCGCGCCCTGCCCGCTCCTCCAGGGCCCGCGTCCTCGGTCCAGACGACGCAGGCGAGCAGTGCGGCGCCGTCCGGCAGGGCCACCATGGCGCGGACGCCGGGAAAGGCGCGTTCGACGTCGGCTTCCAGCTCGGCCGGGTTGATCTTCACGCCGCTCCGGGTGATGATCACGTTCTTCTTGCGGCCGGTGAGCCTCAGGAACCCGTCTTCGAGGACCCCGAGGTCGCCGGTGGCGATCCTGCCGTCGGGGAGGAAGACCGCGTCCTGCGTGTCGACGCCTTCGTACACGTATCCGACGACCTGCGGCCGCTCGGCGCGCACGACGACCTCGCCGTCGTCGCCGAGTTCGACGGTGATGCCGTCCACGGGCCGTCCTGCCGTGCCGACCCTGGCCTGGCCCGGCACGTTCATGGCGATCCAGCCGATCTCGGTGCTGCCGTAGAGCTCGTAGAGCGGCGCGCCGAGCTCCTGGAACAGGGTGACCATGGCCGGCGGCACCGGCGCGGACCCGGTGTACATGAGCCGCACCCGCGACCCGTACATCGACAGCCACCCGCGGCCCTTGTCCATGCGCTCGGCCGGGGCGGCGGCCATGACCCGGTTGTGGAGCAGCTCGAAGAAGGACGGCGGGCCGAGGATGATCGTGGGTTCCACGGTCTTGAAGGCCTGGAACATGATCTCCGGCGGGACGACGGTGGCCGCGCAGCCCGTCCAGATCGCGAGGTAGGTGAGGTAGCGCTGCTGGAAGTTCGAGTACGGCATGACGATCGCGATGTCGTCGTCCGGCGTGACCCGCCACGCGCGGGCCGACAGCTCGACGGTGTTGGCGATGCCGTCGTCGGTGAGCAGCAGGCCCTTCTGCGTCCCCGCGGTGCCCGAGGAGAACGCGATCGTGCGCACGCCGGGCGGCAGCGCCGGGGCGTCGGCGTGCCGTACCGGGTCGAGCTTGACCGGCCGGTCGGAGAGGACCGCGGTGGCCGCGGGCAGGCCGGCCTCGCCCGGGAGCGCCCGGGTCACCAGCAGCGCGGCCAGCCGGTACGTGCCGACGAGCGCGCCGATCTCAGCGGGATCGTGACGGTTCTCCGCGGGGATGGCGACGGGGACGCAGCCGAGCGCGAGCAGCGCGAGGTCGGCGAGGATCCACTCGTAGGAGTTGGGGCCGAGCACGCCGACGAGGTCGCCCGCGCCGAGGCCGCTGTCGCGCAACTCGGCCATCAGCCGGCGGGCGTCGTCGTGGATCTCGGCGTACGTCCTGACCAGCGTGCTCCCGTCGCGCGACAGGAACCGCATCCGCTGCCGGGGGTGCTCGGCGAGCCTGTCCACCAGGGAGTCAACGAACATGGAGGTGTTCCTGGACGTACTCGACGGACCGCATGGGCCTGCGGCGTAACTCCTCGACCAGCGGCTCAAGAGGCCCGAGGTCGGCGGGGCCGTACGCGGCGTGGAAGGCGAGCGCGGGCCCGGGGTCCGGCAACAACAGGGTCTCGGCGAGGACGCGGGCCAGCGACCGCAACCCGGCGAGCACCGCGTCCGGCTCACCGGCGAGAGCGGGGCCGTCGAGCGCGAGCGCGCCGAGCTTCGCGAGGTAGGACAGCTGGAGGAACATGCCGTCGCTGTCGGGGAACGTGCCGAGCCCGCGGTCCACGTAGCGCAGGCACTCGGCCAGGTAGTACGCGATGGCGTCGGCCTGGTCCAGCCCGAGCGGCCCGGCCCACACCTCGGCGAGGACGAGGATGCCGAACACGTCGGCGGCCGTCTCCTGGAGCACCCCCACGACCCACGGGTCCGCCGTCCACAGCGGCGTGAAGTCCGTGGCGGGCCGGTGCACGAAGTGCCCGAACTCGTGGCTGAGCACCCCGAGCGTCGGAATCCCCGCGAACCGCTCGGCCGCCGGGTCGAACCCGTTCCCCACCCGCGCGTACCGGGCGGACAGCGGCCCGGACACGGTGTCGAGGACCGCCCGGTGGGCGTTGCGGAAGTAGTAGGTCTTCTTGTACGGCGACTCGTCGACCCCTTCGTCCTCCGGCAGGAAGTACGCGATGTGCTTGGGGTGCAGGTTGCCCTCCCCGGCCATGAAGAACAGCCGGGTCGCGCCGAACGCCGGCAGGTCGCCGAGCCGGAGGTCGGCCATGAGCGCGCGCAGGTACGGCTCGACCCGGTGCCGCTCGGCGAGCGCGGCGGCCACGAACTCCTGCCCCACGTCGTCGCGGCGGCAGGCGAACGCCGTGGGCAGCCCGCCGGGGTCCTTGCCCGACCAGGTGCCGAGATGGCCCGCGACGAGCGTCACGTCCTCCCGCAACTCCGCCAGCTCGCACAGGGCCTCGGCGGAGTAGCCGTGCTCGACGGCGTCGGCGCGCAGCGCGAGCGCGCGCCGGTCGGCCTCGCCGGGCAGGTGCTTGGCGATGTCACGCATGGCGGAGGCGACCAGCGCCGGGGCGTGGAAGCGCCGTCTTTCCCGCGCGTCCTCGGGCGGCCCCGCCGCCTCCTTGACCCGCTGCCAGTCGGCGTCTACGGCCGCCTTCAGCGTGGCCAGCCCGGCGAGGAAGCCGCCGCCGAGGTCCGGGGTCTCGGCCGCGAGGTCGAGGCAGGCCAGCTGGTAGCCGTCGGACGGCGGCCAGAAGGCGCTGCGCCAGTCACGGAAGGTCCCGGCGGCGGCCAGGTTGCGTGCGTAGTCGAACCTCATGCGTTCTCCAGGAAATCGGCGATAACGAGCGCTGCGCCTTTTTCGCCGATCATCATGCTCGCGGCGTTCGTGTTGCCGGAGACCATGGTCGGCATCACCGAGGCGTCGATCACGCGCAGCCCGGACAGCCCGTGGACGCGCAGCCGGTGGTCGACGACCGACATCGGGTCGGCGCCCATCCGGCACGTCCCCACCGGGTGGTAGGACGTGTCGCCGTTCTCCCGCGCGTAGGCGACCAGCTCGTCGTCGGTCCGGACGTCCTTGCCCGGGATCAGCTCGAACTCGCGGTACGCGTCGAGCGCGGGATCCTCGACGACGCGGCGCGCGATGCGCATCCCGGCGACCAGCCGCGCGCGGTCGGCCTCGGCGGCGAGGAAGCGCGGCCGGATCGCGGGCGGGGCCATCGGGTCGGCGGAGCGGATGTGGATGGACCCGGCCGACTCGGGCCGCAGCGGATAGACGCCGACGGTCATGCCGGGAGCCGTGTCCAGCCGCCGGGTCGCCCCCGCGCCGTAGCTGGCCGGGGCGAAGTGGAACTGGAGGTCCGGCCGCTGCTCGGCCTCGGACGAGCGGACGAACCCGTGGCCGAGCGCGATGGGCAGGCTGAGCAGCCCCCGGCGGCGCGTCACGTACGTGGCGACCTCGCGGGCCAGGCGCAGGCCGCGCGAGCGCTCGTTGAACGTGATGGGACGGCGGACCCGCCAGCGCAGCCGGGTCGCGTAGTGATCGCGGAAGTTCTCGCCGACTCCGGGCAGATGGTGCACGACCGGCACCCCGGCCGCCGCGAGCACGTCGGCGGAGCCGATCCCCGACAGCTCGAGCAGCTGCGGCGACTGGACGGTCCCCGCGCTGAGGATCACCTCGCGCCGGCAGCCGGCCTGCCGCGCCCGGCCCTGGTGGCGGAAGCTGACGCCGACGCAGCGCGTTCCCTCGAAGCGCAGCCCGGTGACATGCGCCTCGGTGAGCACCATGAGGTTGGGCCGCCGCAGCGCACGGCGCAGATACGTCCCCGCGGCCGACGAGCGGCGGCCGCGGTCGTGGTTGACCTGGTAGTAGCCGAAGCCCTCCTGGTCGCCGGAGTTGTAGTCGGGGTTCTCCCGGTATCCGGCTTTCTGCGCGGCCACCAGGAACGCGTCGCACAGCTCGTCACGCTCGCGCGGCAGGCCGACGCTGATCAGCCCGTCGCTCCCCCGGCTCGGCCCGCCGATCCCCGCGCTCTCCAGGCTCCTGAAGTACGGCAGGACGCCGGCCCACGACCAGCCGGGGTTGCCGAGCCGCTCCCACTCGTCGTAGTCCTCGCGCTGGCCGCGGACGAAGATCATGCCGTTGATCTGGTTGGATCCGCCGAGCAGGCGCCCGCGGGGGATGCGCAGGGTCCGGCCGCCGATCGTCGGGTCGGCGTCGGTCTCGAAGCACCAGTCGTACCTGGGGTTGCCCATGAGGATGGTCTCGGCGGCCGGGATCGACAGCAGCGGGCTGCGCCGCCGCGACCCCGACTCCAGCAGGAGCACCCGCGTGCCGGGGTCCTCGGACAACCGCGACGCGAGCACGCACCCCGCCGCGCCCGCCCCCACGATGATGTAGTCCGCCCGCATCTAACCGGCCGCCGCGAGGGTGGTCCGGTGCATCAGGCGCCGGTGCTTGACGTGGTCGTAGGAGGTGGCCCGGTGCATGGCGCTGCGGTTGTCCCACAGGACGATGTCGCCGGCCTGCCACCGGTGGCGGTAGGTGAACCGCGGCATCGTGGCGAACTCCTGCAAGAACGTGATGAGCGGCCGGCTCTCGTCCTCGGACATGCCCTCGATCCGCCACGGCACGTTGCCGCCGACGTACAGGGCCTTGCGTCCGCTCACGTCGTGCACCTTCACGATCGGGTGCGCGACGTCCGCCCACTCCTCGCGTTCCTTCGCGGTGGGGGGCGGCCGGTCCGGGTAGTTGTAGGGCCGTGACCGGACCCGGCTGATGACGACCCTGAGATCGGCGATCCGGTCCTTGACCTGGTCCGGGAGCGCTTCGTAGGCGGCGTACATGTTGCCGTACCAGGTGTCCCCGCCGACGGGCGGCACCTCGCGCGCGTACAGCATCGACCCCGCAGGCGGGGCCGTCAGGTACGCGCCGTCGCTGTGCCAGACCCGGCCGCTGTACGCCGAGCCGATCGGCTTGCCGTCGCGGGTCAGGTTCGACAGGACGAGGATCTCGGGATGGTCGTCGGCGTTGAACTGGGACCGGGTGTACGTGACCACCTCACCGAACCTGCGGCTGAACTCCACCTGTTCGGCCGGGGTCATTTCCTGACCTCTGATCAGCAAAATGGTGGTGTCGATCCAGGCGCGATAGATGCGCTCGAAATCATGGTCGGAAATATAACCGGTGACATCGATCCCGCGGACTTCGGTGCCAATACCCGCCGTGATGGGAATCAACTCAAGCACGGCGGGAGCATACGGTCCGGCCGCCGCGCGGCGCAAGGACGCGGGAAACTTTCATTTTCCGTAATCGGCCCGGCGAGCGACCCCGATAAGTGTCGTGACAAAATCCAGGCACGGCGCCGACCAGCGAGTTTACATGTTACAAACTTCTCACACCCAACGAATGATCGGGCACCAGCCTTTGCTCCGGCCAGAATTGGACAGGGGCCTTTGCCCGCCGTCGGCCGCGTGTTACGCTCCTGCCGCTCGTCCGACGACCGGAAACTCAACGGCGAGAAATCCGCCCCGCCGGCACGGCTTCGACACCGTCAACCCAGGGAGGGAAAGGGTGCCGCAATCCAGACCGGAGCTGGCGCGCATTCACGACTATTACTGCCTGCCGCGCTCCGTCGGCTCCGCCTCGCAGAGCATCTATGACATTTGGGAGAGCGGTGGCGCCTTCAACGACTCCATCACCCCGTCGACCTACGTCCCCGAATACCGTGCGCACATCGTCCTCAAGATCCTGATGCTGACCGCGCCCGGGGCGGCGGTGCTGTCGCTCGGCTGCGGCAACGGCTTCGTCGAAGGCGACCTCGTCGCGCACGACCGCGACGTGCGCGCCATCGACTGCAACGCCGAAGCCGTCGAGCTGACCAGGAGGAAGGGGGTCGACGCTCGCACCGTCGACTACTTCGACCTGCGTCCCGCCGACGCCGCCGACGTCTCGGCCGTCTACGCCGACGGCCTGCTCGGCCACCTCTTCGACGTGGCCGGGGAACTCGCCCCCGCCCTCGGCAAGCTGCGCGACCTGGACCTGCGGCCGGGAACGTACCTGGTCCTGTCCAACGACGCGCCCCGCGAAGCCAAGGCCGACTTCGCGCCGCACCAGCACGTGGACGGGTTCTGGTTCATCGCGAAGGACTATCTGCACAAGAGCCTGATTTCTTTCGGGTTCGAGCCGGTGGAAAGCTATTATTTCCCGTATTTGCGGCCCGTGAGCGGAATACGCAACCGCACGATCTGCGTCGCGCTCGTACCCTGATGATCGGATCCCGCCTTGCCAATGTCGGCTGAATTCGCCGAGCGACTGCTGCCGCTGCTCCCCGATCTCGTCGCGGATTACGGCACGCCATTCCACCTCTACGACGCGCGCGGCATCGTGGCCACCCACGAGGCGATGACGCGCGCATTCGGCGACCCCTCGTACCGGCAATATTTCGCGGTGAAAGCGTTGCCGAACCCGAATATCCTGGCGTTGCTGCGCGCCGCCGGAAGTGGTTTCGACTGCTCCTCGGCGGTGGAAGTGCGCCTTGCCGGGACGGTCGGCGCGCAGGCCGGTGACATCGTGTTCACCTCCAACAACACCGCGCTGTCCGAATATCGCACGGCCCGCGCCGCGGGAGCGCTGATAACGTTCGACGACAGGTCGTTCGCGGAAAAGGTCGATGAACTTCCCGAGACCGTCGCCTTTCGCATCTCCCCCACCGGCCTGGCCGCCGGTTGCGCGCTCATGGGCAACGCGGCGCACAGCAAATTCGGCGTGCCCGTGCACGAGCTCGCCGACGCGTACGCGGACGCCGTCGCCCGTGGCGCGCGACGGTTCGGCATCCACGGCATGACCTGCGCCAACGAGCTCGACACCAGCCGCGCCGCGCGGGCGGCCGCCGACGTCATCCGGCACGGCGCGCGGGTCGCCGAGGCCGTCGGGATCGAGCTCGAGTACGTGAACGTCGGCGGCGGGCTCGGCATCCCGTACCACGAGGACGACAAACCCATCGACTTCACCGCGTACGCGGACGAGATCCTCGCCGCCAGGGAGGAGTTCTTCGGCCCAGGCGGGCCGCGCATCCTCACCGAGATCGGCCGGTACGTGACCGGCCCGCACGGCGTCCTCGTCACCCGCGTCATCAACCGCTGCCGCAAGGGCCACGAGATCGTCGGCCTGGACGCCTCGATGTCGTCACTGATGCGGCCCGCCATGTACGGCGCGTACCACCACATCTCCCTCCCCTACGCCGAGGGCCGGGAGGTCGGCAGATTCGACGTCGTCGGCGCGCTCTGCGAGAACCTGGACAAGTTCGCCGTCGACCGCGAGCTGCCCGAGCCACGCGACGGCGACATCGCGCTCATCCACGACACCGGAGCCCACGGCCACGCCATGGGCTTCACCTACAACGGCCGCCTGCGTCCCGCCGAGCTGATGCTCACCGACGGCGGCGACGTGGTGGAGATCCGGCGGGCCGAAACCTACGACGACTACGTCGCGACCGTCCGCTGGGGAGCGTGATCGTGAACAGGAGCTTGGTCGAGACCGCCTTCGAGCGGCGGGAGTCGTTGTCCGCGGACGAGCTGGCGGTCCTCGCGCCGCACGTCACCGCCGGGCTCGCGGCCCTCGACCGTGGAGAGCTGCGCGCGGCACGGCCGGAGGGGCCGGAGTGGGTGGTCGACACGTTCGTGAAGAAGCTCATTCTGCTGTCGTTCCTGATCGGCCGGAACGAGGTCGGGTCCGGCGGCCCGCGACAGCCGAAGAGCTTCGACAAGATCGCGCTCAAGTTCGAGACCTGGGACGACGCCGTCTTCCGCGACGCGCGCCTGCGCGTGGTCCCCGGCGGAGTCGTCCGCCACGGCGCGTACGTGGCGCCCGGGGTCGTGCTGATGCCGTGTTTCGTCAACGTGGGCGCCTACATCGGCCCGGGCACGATGATCGACACCTGGGCCACCGTCGGCTCCTGCGCGCAGATCGGCGCACGCTGCCACATCTCCGGCGGAGCCGGCATCGGCGGCGTCCTCGAACCCATCGGTGAGCAGCCCGTCATCGTCGAGGACGACGTCTTCGTCGGCGCGCGCTCGGAAATCGCCGAGGGCGTGGTCGTACGGCGGGGAGCGGTGATCGGCATGGGGGTCTTCCTCGGGAGGTCCACCCCCATCGTCGACCGTGCCACGGGAAAGGTCACCTACGGCGAGGTCCCCGAGAACGCGGTCGTCGTCCCGGGCTCCCGCATCGACGCCAACAATCCCGATATATCGGTGTATGCGGCGATCATCGTCAAGCACGCCGACGACCGCACCCGCGGCAAGACGGCGCTGAACGACCTCGTCCGCGACTGAGCCCCTTCATCGATGCCGTCAACCTCATCGCCGAGCGCCTTCGACCGGCTGCGCGCGCTCCTGGCGAGAATCCCCGCGCCCGCCGGCCTCACCCCGATCCCCCTCCACCTCGGCGAGGCTCGCCTCGTCACGCCGCCGGTGGACGGCCGGCTCCTGGCTGACGTGGCCGGCTGGACGCGGTATCCCCCGCTCGGCGGCACCCCCGAGCTCCGCGCCGCCTACACGGGCTGGCTCGAACGCCGCTTCGGCACCCACGTCGGCGCCGCCGTACGTGAAGGGTCGCTCGCGATCGAGCCGTCCCCCGGCACGAAGCAGGCCGTCGCGGCCGCCATCGCCCTCGCCGTTTCCGCGGACGTCCGCTCGCCCGCTCCGGCGGTCGTCCTGCCCAATCCGTTCTATCCCACGTACCACGCGGCGGTGTCGGCGGCGGGCGGCCGGGCGATCTTCTACGGCCACGCGTCGGAGGTCGCCGCCGCCGTGGCCGCTCGGCGGGACGTCGCCGCGGTCGTCGTCTGTTCACCGGGCAACCCGCGCGGCGAGACGCATACCCCCGGCACGGTACGCGCGATCAGCGCGGCGACGCGGGCGGCCGGTGCGCTGCTCGTCGTCGACGAGTGCTACATCGACCTCGTCCACGGCGCGTCCGCGGGCGGCGGATTCCTGGCATCCGGCATGGCGAGCGAAGCGGGGCGCTTCCTGGTGCTCCACAGCCTGTCCAAGCGGTCCGGGATGCCGGGCCTGCGGTCCGGGTTCGTGATCGGGGATCCGGAGAGCGTGGCCGCGTACGCGAACCACAACCGCACCTGCGGGGTCTCTCTCGCGGCGCCGGTGTGCGCGGTGGCGGCGGGGCTGTGGGCGGATGACGCGCACGTCGCGCGCCTGCGATCGGCCGTGCGCGCGAACTGGGACATCGCTGACGAACTGTTCGGCGATCTCGCCGGTTACCGGCGGGCCGAGGCGGGATTCTTCCTCTGGTTCCCCGTACCGGATGACGAGGAGGCGGCGCGCCTGCTGTGGCGGGGGGAAGCGGTGACGGCGATGCCGGGCCGCTACCTCGGCGCGGCCACCGACCGCGGGGCCAACCCCGGCGCGGGTCACCTGCGCATCGCGCTCGTCCACGCGCCGGACCGCACCCGCGAGGCGCTGACCCGCGTACGGCGGTCGCTCACGGAGCTGAGACCTACTACTACTGCAGGGGAGCTGACCAGATGAGCGGCGGTCTCATCGGATGGATCGACCTCGAACGCGACCTCATGGAACGGGCGGACGTCGTGAGCGCCATGACGGACACGATGAACGATCGTGGGCCTGACGGAGGCGCGGTCCACATCATCAGGCACGCGGCGCTGGGCCATCGCCGCCGCACGACCCCGGGCGCCGGCGAAGGGCGTCAACCGGCGCTGTTCGCGACGCGCCGCGGCCCCTCGCCGGACGACGGGACCGTCGTCCTCGTGTACGACGGCGCGATCTACAACCTGGCCGCGCTCCGCCGGTCCCTCGACCTGTCCCCCGTGGCCACCGACACCGATGTGCTGCTCCACGCCTACCTGACGCACGGCGCGGACTTCGTCGGCCGCCTCGTCGGCGCGTTCGCGATCGCGATCTGGGACGGGCGGGACCGGCGGTTGCTGCTGGCGCGGGACCACCTGGGGCTGAAGCCGCTCTACTACCACCCTTATCCGGGCGGGATCCTGTTCGCCTCCCTTCCGAGGGGGATCATGGCGAATCCGCTGTTCACCCCGCGTCTCGACCAATCGCTGATGACGATCGCGCTGCAGCCGCGCCTCACGCTCGCCGGTGAGACTCCGCTCGTCGGGGTGCATGAGGTCAAACCCGCGCACGTCATCACGTACACGGCCGATCACGGGCCGGTTTCGCGCGCGTACTGGCGGCTGACGAGCGAGCCGCACGACCACTCGCCCGCCGAGACCGCCGAACGCGTTCGGGAGCTGCTCCATGACGCCGTGGCGGGCCAGTTGCCCGCGTCGGGGCCGTGCGGCGCGATGCTGTCCGGCGGCGTGGACTCGACGTCGGTCGCGGCGCTGGCGGCTCGGCTGCTGCCGCACGCGCTCGACACGTACTGCGTCGAGTTCGACAGCGACAAGGCGCACTTCGCGCCGACCGAGCTGCGTCCGGACGTGGACGCGCCGTACGCCGCGGCGGCGGCCGAGTACATGGGGAGCAGGCACACCACGCTCACGGCGACGATGCCGGACCTGCTCGCCGCGATCCCGGCGACGCGCCGCGCGCGTGACCTTCCCGGGTGGGGGCAGTTCGACGCGTCGATGTATCTGCTGTTCCGGCGGATGCGGCAGGACACGACGGTGGCGCTGTCCGGCGAGGCGGCGGACGAGTTCTTCGGCGGGTATCCGTACCTCTTCAAGACCGAACTGATCCGGCGCGACACCTTCCCGTGGCTCGGGGACGGACCGAAGCTCGCCGACTTCCTCGTGCCGGAGCTCGCGCGGGACGGCGACGAGAAAGCGCGCTACGCGCAACTCCTCGGCGAGGTGCCGCGCCTGCCGGGTGAGGCAGGGCTGGACGCGCGGATGCGGGAGGTGCTGTATCTCGGGATGGCGGGGCCGCTCGCCGTCGTGCTCGACCGCAAGGAGCGGATGAGCGCGGCGCAGGGGCTTCACGTGCGGCTGCCGTTCTGCGACCACCGGCTCGTCCAGTACGTCTGGAACGTCCCCTGGTCGATGAAGTGCGCGGGCGGGTTGAAGAGCCTGCTCAAGGACGCGATGGCCGACATCCTCCCGCCGACGACGCTGACCCGGGAGAAGAGCGCGTACCCGCACGTCCAGAACCCGGCTCACGATCAGGCGCTGGTACGTGAGGCGACGTGGATCGTGAACGCGAGCGAGTCGCCGCTGCGCGCCATGTTCGACGCGCCGCGGCTCAACGACCTGCTGAAACGGATCGGCGCCGACGAGCTGCGCGCGCAACTGCCGGGCGGAGCTAGCGCCGCGCAGCTGCTGGTGCAGCTCGTCGAGCTGAACGCGTGGGTGCGTGAGTATCGGGTGTCCCTGTCCTGAGGGCCCATACGGTCACCCGCCAGAGCGCCTCGAAGAGGACACCGGCGCTCATCTTGCTCGCCCCGCTCGTACGGTCGACGAAGGTGATCGGCACCTCCGCCACTGTGCACCCGTGACGTACGGCTCGCAGCGTGAGATCCACCTGGAAGCAGTACCCCCGCGACTCCACGTTTCCGAGCAGGATCTTCTCCAGTGCGGCGGCCCGGTAGACGCGGAACCCGCCGGTGGCGTCGGCGACGGGAAGCCGGAGCGCCAGCCGCACGTAACGGTTCGCGAGTCGTGAGAGGAGCTCCCGTCTGCGCGGCCAGTTCGCCACGCGGCCGCCGGCCACCCAGCGGGAGCCGATGACGAGGTCGGCCCGCTCGGCCGCGTCCAGCAGGGCGGGCAGCCGCTCGGGAGGGTGCGAGCCGTCGGCGTCGATCTCCACCAGCGCGTCGAAGCCCCGGTCGAGTCCCCAGCGGAAGCCCGCCAGGTACGCGGCGCCCAGCCCTTCCTTGCGTTGCCGGTGCAGGACGTGCACGCCGTCGAGTTCGGCCGCGAGCCCGTCCGCGATCAGGCCCGTCCCGTCGGGGCTGTTGTCGTCGACGACGAGAATGTGGGCGGCGGGTACGGCGGCGCGGATCCTGCCGACGATGCCGGGCAGGGTGTCTCGTTCGTTGTAGGTCGGCGTGATGACCAGGACAGTGTTCATGATCGCTCCTCAACTCGCGTGCCGGAAGTCGGGCCAGGCGGTCTTCCACGAGGTCCGCGGTCCTGAGCAGACCGTGACGGGCAGGCCCTGCTCCTCGTTCGCGACTCCGGTGCCGTGGTCGATGACCCCGGCGGATTCGCAGCGGGCGAAGCGCAGCCGCAGCCGCTCCGGCGGCAACCCCACGGCGACCACCGTCCGCGCCGTCTCCGGCGGTGGGCCTTGGAACCACAGCTCGTTGTGGCCGCTGTAGACGGGAATGTCCGGCGCGAACCGGTCCAGCGCGCCGGCCTCGCCGTAGTTCGCGGTGAGCACGACCGTTCCGGACGGCAGCGTTCGGTACACCCCGGCCACCTGGGCGGCGAAGCGCGGCCAGCCCACCGACTCCCTGGACACCTCGTTCGGCGAGGCGCCGAGCGCCGACAGCGGGAGCAGCGGCAGCGCCACGGCGATCCCGATGACCGAGGTGCCGAGCAGCCCCCACCACACCAGCCGGCGCCGGGCGGCCCGGCTCTCCGTCCACGCGGCGGCGGGCACGCAGCCGGCCACGAAGGCGAAGATGAGGCTGCCGGCGACATAGTCCGCCCGTCCTCCTGACGCCCAGCCGAGCAGGATCGTCACCAGGGACGCGATGGCCAGCGGCCGGGTCTCCGGCCGCCCGCGCAGCCAGAGCCACCCGGCGACGGCGATCGCGAAGGCTCCCATGCTGATCAGCACCACCAGCATGGGCACGAACATGATCCGGTTCACGGGTTCGCTGAGCGTGGCGGCCATGGTGAGCTGGGGCCAGCCGTTGGTGGCCTGGTAGAGCAGGTTCGGAGAGGCGATGACCGCCGCCAGGAGCGCCCCGGACCAGAACCACCTGTCGCTGAAGACGGCACGGGGCCCCTTCACCGCCATGCCGACCGTGATGAGCAGCCCGGTGGCCAGTCCCGTGATCAGCAGGACGATGAGGTGCTTGTTGAACGTGGCGGCTCCCGCGACGGCGCCGGCCGCCAGCCACCATCGCCCGTCGCCGCGCAGCAGGGCCCGCAGCACGCACAGGATGCAGGCCGTCCAGAACGCGAAGTCGGCCGACTGGGTCAGCAGGGTGTGCCCGGCGAGCAGGGGGAACATCCCGGTGCCGAGACCGGCGGCGGCGAGCGTCTGCGCGTTCGCGCAGCCGCCGAGCTCCCGCGTGATCGCGGCGCCGAGGAGGATCAGCAGTCCCGCGCACAGCGCGGGGACGACCCGCAGGCCGACGATGGTGTCCCCGAACAGTCCCGTGGACAGCCGCGCGAGGAGCGGGGTCAGCGGAGGCTGGTCGAAGTACCCCCAGGCGGGAGTCTGGCCGAGCACGCGGAAGTAGAGCTCGTCGCGGTGGTAGCCGTACCACGGGCTCAGCATCAGCAACGTGACCACGACGACGCCCGCGATGGGACCGATGGTCCGCCAGGCGATCGCCGGGAGCGAGGGAGCGGTGTTCCGGAGACGGGGGGCTTGAAGAAGCATGCCTCCACGGTTTCCGATGGCCCGCTGTCTGTCGTCTGGCCGGGAACAGAACCTGGAGTCAGACCCCAGGCATAGGCGGCGGCTCCCCGGGGCGGACCACGCCGTGGTCGAACGCGAAGACGACCGCCGCGGCCCGGTCGCGCACCGCCAGCTTCGTGAAGATCCGGCCGACGTGGGTCTTGATCGTGCCCTCGCCGATCACGAGCCGGTGAGCGATCTCGGCGTTCGTGAGCCCCCGGCCGATGAGCTTGAGCACGTCGAGCTCGCGGGCGGTGAGGTCGCCGAGCCGCCGGACCGCGTCGGGGTCGGTCACCGGATCCGCGCGGTAGCGCAGCAGGACCCGCCCGCAGACGGCGGGATCCAGCCAGCCGTCGCCCGCCGCCACCGCCCGTACGGCCCGCTGGATGTCCTCGGCCGGAGCGTCCTTGAGGCAGAACCCCGACGCGCCGGCCCGCAGCGCCGCCGCCAGAATGTTGTCCTCGCCGAACGTGGTCAGCACCAGGATGCGGGACGCCGGATCCGCGGCCAGCAGCGCGCGGGTGGCCTCGACCCCGTCCATGCGCGGCATGCGAATGTCCATGACCACGGCGTCGGGCCGGACGCGCGCGACCTCCGCCAGCGCGGCCTGGCCGTCGGCCGCCTCGCCGACCACGTCGAACCCGTACGGCTGGCGCAGGATCGTCCGCAGCCCTGCCCTGGCGAGCTCCTGGTCGTCGACGAGCACCACCGAGATCATGCGGGCAGCTCCGTCCGTACGACCCACCGGTCGTTCTCGACACCGGCGGTGACGTGGCCGCCGACCATGCGCACCCTGTCGGCCATCGCGCGAAGTCCCATGCCGCCATTGTGCCGAGGTGGGCTGCCGGGCAGGGAATTGGTGACCGTGGCCCGTACGGCGCCTTCCTCCGATATGCGCAGCCGTACCTCGACGGAACTCCGCGGCGCGTGGCGGCTCGCGTTGGCCAGTGCCTCCTGCATCAGCCGGTAGAGCACCATCCCGGTCGTCGGGCTCACCGCCGTCAGCTCACCGTCGACGCTCGACTCGAGCTCCAGGCCCGCCGTCCGGTATTCCTCGAAGAGCTCGGGAAGCCGGGGCGCGGTGGGCTGGGGGGCGACCACGGCCGGGTCGGCGCCTTCTTCGGCGAGAACGCGGACCACCTTTCGCAGCTCCGCCATGCTCTGCCGGGCGAGGCGCTCGGCCTCGGCGATCCCCGCCGCCGCTTCCCCGGGATCGTGCTCGAGCGCCAGCCGCGCACCCCCCAGATGCAGCACCGTCACGGCGAGCGTGTGCGCGACGATGTCGTGCAGATCGGCCGCGAGCCGCTGCCGCTCGGCCAGGGCGGCGGCAGCGGCGGCGGTGCTCTCCGCGCGGTGCAGCCGCTCGCCCACCTCGATGCGGTAGCGCGCGGCCCAGCCGCTCCAGAAGACGAGCGTCACGGCGGCCAGCCAGTTGGGCCACCCGGGGTCCGGCGTGGTGAACGCCGCCGCGACCACCACGGAGAGCGAGGCGAGCCACATGACGATGCCCGGCCAGAGCCGCAGGTTCAGCGCGACGAACGCGATGTAGATCACCAGGACGAACCAGCCGATGCTGTTGACCGCGAGCCCCGTGAGCGCCGCTATGGCCGCGGGGGCCAGGAGACCGGCCACCTCGGCGAGCCGGGCCGGCGCCGTACGCACCATGACGAGACAGAGGACGATGAAGGCGCCCCCTCCGGCGAACGGCCACCAGCAGCCGCAGCCACGCGTGATCGTCTGCGCCCACGACAGCCCGACCAGCAGCATCAGCAGCCCGAGGCCGGCCGGTAACAGCCAGCGGGGAGTCACCACCATCCGCCCATCGTAGGAACCGCCGGGTTCCGTACACATCCACCCGGAGTGGTACCCGCCGTCTGCCCATGGTCAGAGAGTGCCTCGAACGGCGCGTCGCCTCCGACGACAGATGCCCCCGACGAGCACGCCCGCGGGCGATCGACAACGTGCCGCTCCGCCCCGGGCGGCGGGTCGCTCCGACGGTCTCGGTTCAATGCGAGCGGCTGTCGCGAGGGTCCGGTCGCCGATCAGTGCTTCGGCCTGTGGCGCCCCACACGCCTGCGGTCAGCGTCGGCGTTCTTGTCAAAGGCGTTCGAGTTCTTCGGCGCGGCGCAGGTCCTTGGGGCGTCCCAGGGCTCGGCGCATCAGGATGAGGTCGTCCCGGCGCAGGTAGCGTACCCGCAGACCGTCCGTGTCGACGGCGGTCAGTGCCCGGTCGAGCAAGGGGCGTACCTGCAGTGTTCCCCACGGCAGGTCGGGCGTGCAGCAGTCGCCGCTCACCTGCGGGGAGTCGAACTGCACCTTGGGACGCAGGAACGCCTGCGGCCTGGGCGGGACGGGGCGATGCTCGTCGTCCAGCAACGTGCAGCCGGCGGCGGCGAAGGCGCGTGCCAGGGTGTCGGCCTGCTCCGGCGCTCCGTCCCACAGCAGGTCGAGGTCCCCGGTCAGCTCCGTTGAGCCGTGCAGGATCCCGGCGACCTGGCCGATCACCACGGCTCGTGCTCCGGCCGCGTCCAGAGCCCGCAGCAGCGGGAAGGGGTCGAAGCGCTGCGCGCTGTCGGTCGCGAGGCTGCCGGCGACGGGATCGGCGTCATCGTGGGTGCGACCGGTGGCGGGGCGGCTGCGGGTCAGGGCCCTGGTGCGGTCGACGGCCTCGTGCAGCAGCTCCAGTGGTCCAGGGTTCACCGCTTCATCCAACACCACCCGTACGATCGTGATCAATCTCGGCGCCGTCGGGAGGCCGGAGGAGGTGGCCGAGGTGGTGTGCTTCCTCGCCTCACCGGCGGCGTCCTTCGTCACCAGGGCGGATTGGCGGGGGCGGCGGGCTCACGGCGCGCTACGCGATACCGCCTGCGCCGTAGGGTGCGACCAAGCCGCTGAGGCCGGTCGTGTGACAGCCCCCAAGAAGCCCCGGCGACCGACTCGACCTGACTTCGACCAAAACCAGCCGCGGACCGTTCACCCTGTCGCGCCGACGAGCTCCAAGATCGAGCTCAACCGAGCCGGCGACGGCTGGATGAACTCGAGCGTGTTGCCGTCGGCGCCGTGCAGATCCTCACCGACATCGACACCGAGCTCAGCCGGCGGTCCCGGCGTTAGAGGTCCGGATCACCGTTCCGCTGACCGGCTGTGGGTTGCGGATCAGGTTGAGGATGGGGCAGACCCGCTCGACCTCGGCATGCAGGTTCGCCAGCTCCTCGTCCGAGGCCGGCGAGTCGATCAGCACCTCATAGGTGAAGTTGTGCGGGTAGACGGGAATGTCGCCGTCGCCCGGCTGCTGGGCTCTGGGGTCGTATTCGGCCCGTACGTCCACTTCCAGCGCGTCGATGGGCACCGCCAGTTCGGCCGCCTTGATCAGAAAGATGTGCGTGACGCAGCTGCCCAGAACGCCGGCCTGCAGCTCGGGCGAGGTAGGGCCGAGGTCGTAGCCGGCGAAGTCGGACCCGCTGTCGCTGATGATCTGGAAGTCCCTGATCCTGATGCGCCGGATCCCGCTGCGGCCTTCGGCGGTGACGTGGGCATGCAGCGGGACCGGCCCGGCGGCGGGTGCCTTCCGGCGGGCCAGCAGGGCGGTGCGTTTGTGTGACAGATACTCGCGTAGGGTGCTCATGGTCTTTCTCGTCTGATCAGCGCTGGTCACGGGGCCGAGCGGGGTCGAGCGGTTGTCGAGCGGGGTGTCGATGACGGCGCGCGGCGCCGGTCCGGTCCTGGTGGGAGGTCGAGCCGGACACCGCCGGATGGACCTGCTCGCGCGTCATCGGCCCCGCCCGTGCGGGGAGTCCCAGGTGGCGGGCAGCCCCTCGATCGTCTCCCTGAAGGCCGGCCGCTGGTAGAGGTCGCGGGCGTACGGCCACAGGTGCTCGAAGTCGGTCAGCGTCCGCTCGCTGATGAGGTCGCCGCGGTTGTACTCGGCGTCGAACCTGGCCAGCGTCACCCACAGCCGCACGTCCGCCTCGGTGATCGTGTCGCCGGCCAGGAACCGCTGCCCGGACAGGCGCTCGTCCAGCCGTTCCAGGGCCGCGACGACGCGGTGGCGCTCGCTTTCGCGCTCTTCCTCGGTGGCGGCGCGGGCCACGCGGGAGACGCCGGCGTTGATGTCGTAGTAGATCCAGCCGTTGAGCTTGTTGATCTCCGGGCGGAGCGAGTCCGGGTAGAGGTCGACGGAGGCATCGGCCCACTGCTCGAACTGGGTGGCCAGGTCGATGGTGATGTCGGGGAAGTTGTTGCTGACGATCCGGCCCGTCCGCCGGTCCCAGAGCACGGGGACCGAGATGTGGCCGCCGTACGCGTGCTCGGTGGCCTCGTAGGCCTGCTCCAGCAGGGTGAAGCCGTTGACCGGGTCGGGACCGCGACGCTCCCTGAACGCCCAGCCTCGGCCGTCGCGCTCGTCGTCGACGTACGACAGCGAGACCACGTCCTCCAGGCCCTTGAGCTTGCGGACGATGGCGGCGCGCTGGGCGTACGGGCAGACCCAGGCGACGTAGAGGTGGTAGCGGCCGGGCTCGGCGCGGAAACCGCTGGAGCCGTCGGCGGTGACGCGGCCCTGGAAGGGGTAGATCGGGCGGTTCCAGTCAGGCGAGAGGTGCAGACGGCCGGGGCCGTAATGACCGTACGCGGCGTGGTCGACGGGACTTGCGTAGACCGGCGTCTGGGTGATGGACACGGGCTCTCCGGGTTTCAAGAGTTATTTCCTACTCGGCTTATAGGGTACTTGGTATCCCACACTTCTGGTAGGAAAATGGGGCTACTTTGACGAGCGCCAGGAGGAACACGGTGTCCCTGCCTGATTTCCTGATCGCCGATGTGCCCAAAGCAGGGACGACGGCCCTGCGCAGCGCGCTGCAGCAGCACCCGGAGCTCTACCTGTCCACCGCCAAGGAGCCGAAGTTCTTCCTGACCGACGGCCCGCCGCCCGCCAGAGGCGGTCCCGCCGCCCTGCCCGAGCCGGTCGAGGCCCTGCTCCAGCGCCGCGGCCCGGCCCGGCGGCCCCTGTCCTGGGAGCAGCGCCGGCGGCCCGTCCGCGGCCACCGCGCTGGGCACGGACGATGACCTTCCTTGAACGTTTCCTCTGCGGCCGCCGTCACGCCTCAGCGGCATCAGCGAACGCCGGCCGGCGCCACCAGGGCCGCCGCGGCGCGGAGGGCTGCTCCTCCTGCTCGGGTTCGGCCTCGTCGTCCGGGAGGTCGTACCAGTGCGTATCCCCCGTGAGGTCCGTGCGGACGGCCACGTCGCGGTCCTCGTTCATGCCGGTAATGTACGATCACACGTCGCGGATAGTCAACTTTCCCTACTCGCTTTACAGGAATCTATGCAGATCCTTGACGAAGGCGAGCGGGCCCTGCGCGGGGCGGTCGGCGACGTCGAACTGCGGGTCGTAGCCACTGGCCAGGTAGAGGCGCACGGCCTCCGGCTGGCGAGGCCCGGTGGTCAGGTAGATCCGGCCGTACCCGCGGCGCAGCGCTTCCCGTTCCAGCTCGCCTACGACGAGGCGGCCGAGCCCTTCGCGGCGGTGACGCGGGTGCGTCCACACGCGCTTGACCTCCGCGGTCGCCGCGTCGTAGCGGCGGAACGCGCCGCCGGCCACGGTCTCGCCGCCGGACACCACGATCAGGAACGCCCCGTACGGCGGCGCGAACTCGGACTCCGGATACCTCGCCAGCTCGTCGTTGGGCCCGTACCGGGAGGTGTACTCCAGCTGCAGCCCGGCCAGCAGCGGCGCGGCGGCCGGGTCCGACATGGGGACGAGCCGCACCTGCGCGGTGAGCTCGCTCATGACTCCTGCCGAGGCAGGCCGGGCGGGTTGATCTGCGACTCGGGGATCGCCTCGTTGCCCAGCCCCCACCGGTCGAGCACCTCCTTGTACTTACCGTTCTCAATCACGGTGTTGAGCGCCTCGTTGAGCGGCTTGACCAGGCCGTTGTCCTTCTTGGTCATGGCCGCGATGAGTCCCTGCAGGTCCGGCCCCGCGCCGGAGAAGGCGCCGACGATCCTGGAACCCCCGCTGACAGCGATGTTGTAGGCGATGGTCGGGTTCGGGCCGAAGTACGCCTGGACGCGGCCGGACTTGAGCCCCAGCAGCACGTCGCTGTACTTCTCGTAGTAGAGGATCTCGACCGGTTTCAGCCCGGCGGCCCTGTTCTGCTTGTCCCAGTCGAGCAGGATCTTCTCCTGGTTCGTGCCAGAGCCGACCGAGACGCGCAGCCCGGCGATGTCGGCGGGCCTGGCGATCTGCTTGATCGGGCTGTTGCCGGGGACCTGCCAGCCGAGCTGGTCGACCCGGTACGTCGCGAAGTCGT
>NZ_JBSFTC010000117.1:0-31996 GCF_053590415.1 Nonomuraea sp. NPDC003201 | reverse complement strand
GTCAGGCAGGGGCGGCACGCGGAGGGCGCGCGGACGCTCGACCGGGCGCTCGCGCTGTGGCGGGGGGAGCCGCTGGCCGAGTTCCCCGATCTGGCGCCGGCGGCGTTCGCGCGGCTGGACGAGCTGCGGCTCGTGGCCGAGGAGGACCGGCTGGAGGCCCGGCTGGCGCTCGGCGAGGCCAGCGTGCCCGACCTGGAGGCGCTGACGGAGGCGCACCCGTACCGGGAGCGGGCGTGGGGGCTGCTGGTGCTCGGGCTGTACCGGGCGGGCCGCCAGGCCGACGCGCTCGCCGCGCTGCGCAGGGTACGCGCCCTGCTCGCCGACGAGCTGGGCATCGAGCCGGGGCCCGAGCTGAGGCGGCTGGAGCAGGCGGTGTTCGATCAGGCGCCCGAGCTCGACCCGGGTGGCGCGCCCCTCCCCGCTCCCGCTCCCGCGCCCGTCCCCGCAGGGCCGGGATCCGACAGGCTCGTGGGCAGGGAGAGCGAGCAGCGGGTCCTGGAGGAGCTGCTGGCGCAGGCCCGGCACGGCAGGGGCGGGCTGGCGCTGGTCACCGGCGAGGCGGGCATCGGGAAGACGAGCCTGGCCAGGGCCATCGCCGACCTGGCCACGGCCAGGGGCTTCCGGGTGGAGTGGGGCCGTTGCCTCGACGGCGGCACGGCCCCCGCGTTCTGGCCGTGGACCCGCGCGGGCCTGATCCCGCCGTCCCCGCAGGCAGAGCTGTTCGACCTGTACGACGCCGTGCTGGCGGAGCTGCGGACCGGCCCCCTGCTCGTGGTGCTGGAGGACCTGCACTGGGCCGACGCCTCCTCGCTGAAGCTGCTCGGCCACGTCGCCGGCGAGCTGGCCAGGACCTCCGCGCTCGTCGTGGCGACACTCAGGCCCGAGCCGGGCGACCACCCCGAGCAGCTGCGCGAGACCCTGGGCGCGCTGGCCAGAGAGGGCCGTCGGCTGCCGCTGGCGCCGTTCGACGCCTCGGGCGTGCGCGACTACCTGCGCCTGCGCGACGTGGCGGCAGACCCTCAGGAGCTGCTCGACCGCTCGGGCGGCAACCCGTTCTACCTGACCGAGCTGCTCCGCCTGCCCGAACGCGAGCGCCACCTCGTCCCGCCCGGCGCCCGCGACGTCATCGAACGCCGCCTGGCCCGCCTCCCCGAGCCCACCCGGGACCTGCTCAGAGCCGCCGCGGTCGCGGGCCGGGAGGTGGAGCTGGACCTGCTGACCGCCCTCGTGGACCGTCCCGTCGAGGAGGTCATGTCGCGGCTGGAGCCCGCGCTAGCCGCCGGGCTGCTGGCCGAGCCGCCGGCCGGGACCGCCGACTACCGCTTCTCCCACGCCCTCGTACGGCAGGCGCTCGACCAGGGCCTCACCCGGCTCGACCGCGCCCGCCTGCACCTGCGGGCCGCCGGGCACCTGGAGACCCTGCCCGGCGCCGACCCGGCGATCCTGGCCGGCCACTTCGCCGCCGCGGCCCGGCTGGGCGGCGCGCCCAAGGCCGTCACGTACGCTGCCCAGGCCGCCGCGCAGGCCGCGGAACGCCACGGCTACCAGGAGGCCGTGCAGCTGTGGGAGCTGGCGCTCGACCACCTGCCGCCCGGCGACTCGCCCGAGCGCTGCCGCGTGCTCACCGAGCTCGGCCAGGCCCGGCGCACCACGGGCGACGCCGAAGGCGCCTACCGCGACCTGACCGAGGCCGTCGCCCAGGCCCAGCGGCTCGGCGACCGGGACGCGCTGGTGGCGGCGGTCTCGGTCTTCGGCGGCCTGTCGGTGTGGAACTGGCGCCCGTACGGCGTCGTGGACGAGGACATGGTCGCGATCCTGGAGGACCTCCTGGCGGGCGACCTCGACGACCGGTCCAGGGCCGCGCTCCTGGGCACGCTCGGCATCGAGCTGCACTACGGCCCCCGGCGCGCCGAGGGTGAGCGGCTGGCACTCGACGCGGTCGCCCTGGCCCGCCGCGCCGGCGACCCCATGCTGCTGGCCAGGGCGCTCAACAACTACGTGATCGCGAGCTTCGTACCCGGCCGCAACCCCGAGCGGCTGGCGGCGGCCGAGGAGATGCTGGCCATCCCCGGCCTGCCCAGGGAGGCCAGGCTGGTGGCGCGGGTGCTGCGCATGGCGTGCCTGCTGCGCGCGGGCGAGCTGGCCGAGTGGAGCAGGGACCTGGCCCGCTGCGAGCAGCTGCTGCACGAGGTCGCCCGGCCCGAGCTGGAGGCCATGGTCCGCGTCGCGCAGACCGCCGACCACGCCCTGCACGGCCGGTGGGCGGAGGCGGAAGCGCTGGCCGAGCACTTCCCCAAGATCTCCTTCGGGGCGAGCCTGTGGGGTCAGGAGGCCCGCCGCCTCGGCGTCCTCTACACCTGCCGTCGGGGCCAGGGCCGGGTGGCGGAGCTGCTGGACGAGCTGGTGGCCGCGGGCGATCAGCCGCTCATGAGCATGGTGCGCCCGCTCGCCATCCTGGCCTCCCTGGACGTCGGCCGCACCGAACAGGCGCGGCAGCTCCTCGGGCGGTGGGGCGTGGACCTGCGGGAGGACTGGTCGGCCGACTTCTTCTTCCCGGTCTGGGGTCTGGTGGCCGCCCAGCTCGGCACCCCCGACCCCGGGGAGATGTACGAACGGCTGCTGCCGATCGCCGACCAGCCCATCGTCCTGGGCACGGGCAGCGCGGCCCTGGGCTGCGTGCAGGACGTGCTGGCCGAGCTCGCGCTCCGGCTCGGACGTACGGAGCAGGCGCTCGAGCACAACCGGGCGGCCATCGCCAGGCACCGGCGGCTCGGCCTGGCCTACCTGGAGTCGCGCAGCCAGGCCCGCCGCGCCGAGCTGGCACCCTGAGCCTTCGCGCCCGCCGAGCCGGCGCCCTGAGCCTTCGCGCCCGCCGAGCTCGGCGCCTTGAGCTCTCGCGCCCGCCGCGCCGGCGCTCCGAGCCTTGTCGGTGGCCCCGCGTATCGTGACCGTATGCCTGACATCGAGGTCGCGGGTCACGAGGTCCGCGTCACCAGCCCCGACAAGGTGGTCTTCCCGCAGTCCGGCCACACCAAGCTCGACCTGATCCGCTTCTACCAGGCCGTGGGCGAGGCGGCGCTGCGGGGCGTCCACGGGCGGCCGATGGTGCTCAAGCGGTTCGTGCACGGCATCGAGCAGGAGGCGTTCTTCCAGAAGCGCGCCCCGGCCAAGCGGCCCGACTGGATCGAGGTGGCCGAGCTGAAATACCGCTCGGGGCTGAGCGCGGAGGAGGTCGTCTGCACCGACCTGGCCCAGCTGCTGTGGGTGGTCAACCTCGGGTGCGTCGACCTCAACCCCCATCCGGTGCGCGCCGACGACCTGTCCAGGCCCGACGAGCTGCGCATCGACCTCGACCCGGTGCCGGGCGTCGAGTGGGCCGACGTGCTGGCCACCGCGCAGGTGGCGCGCGAGGTGCTGGCCGACCACGGGCTGGTCGCCTGGCCCAAGACGTCCGGTTCGCGAGGGTTCCACGTCTACGCCCGCATCGAGCGGCGCTGGCCGTTCGCCAAGGTGCGCAAGGCGGCCGAGACGGTGGCCCGCGAGGTCGAGCGGCGCGCGCCCGAGCTGGCCACCAGCCGGTGGTGGAAGGAGGAGCGGCACGGCGTGTTCGTCGACTTCAACCAGAACGCCTACGACCGCACCGTGGCCTCCGCCTACTCCGTGCGGGCCGTGCCCGACGCCCGGGTCTCGACGCCGCTGACCTGGGACGAGGTGCCCGGCTGCCGCCCCGAGACGTTCACGATCGACACCGTGGCCAAGCGGCTGGCCGAGGCCGGCGACCCGTGGGAGGACATGGACCTGCACCCGGGCTCGCTCGACTCGCTGCTGGAGCTGGCCGAGGAGCTCGGACCGGCGCCCAAGCCGCCCAAGGGCAGCGGGCGCAGGCAGCAGACGATGCCCGTCATCGAGATCGCGCGGGCGGAGCACAAGGAGGAGGCGCTGGCCGGGTTCGAGCGGTGGAAGGCCCGCCACCCGGCGGTCGCCGCGCAGCTGGAGCCCGCCGATGTGCTGGTCGACGGCATGCGGGGGCGCAGCAGCGTGTGGTATCGCATCCGGGTCAACCTCCAGCACGTGCCGGAGGCCGAGCGGCCGCCGCAGGAGCCGCTGGAGGTCGACTACGACCCCTGGCGCGGCGCCGGGCCCGCAGAACGCTGAGCACGGGCCGGGCGCCAGGAGCGCTGAGCACGGGCCGGGCCCGGAGAACACTGAGCGCGCGCCGGGTCCCCGGAGCGTTGAGCGCGCTCCGGGGGAGACGCGTCAGCGGCCGGAGATCAGGTTCGCCAGCCGCGCGAAC
The DNA here is from genome assembly GCF_053590415.1 of Nonomuraea sp. NPDC003201. Classification (NCBI taxonomy): domain Bacteria; kingdom Bacillati; phylum Actinomycetota; class Actinomycetes; order Streptosporangiales; family Streptosporangiaceae; genus Nonomuraea; species Nonomuraea sp. NPDC003201. Next base: position 27,702 of record NZ_JBSFTC010000117.1, on the reverse strand, counting down.
GGCGACGTCGTGGTGCCGTGGTCGTTCTCCTGCCGGTCGGCGGCGCGGAAGAGCGCGTAGATGAGCTGCACCCCCGTCCACCGCAACGGCTCGGGCTCCCACTGGCGCACCTGGCGGCCCACCCAGGGCAGGGCCGTCAGCTCGGTGTCCTGGCGCAGCACCAGGTCGCGCAGGGTGCGGCCGGCCAGGTTCGTGGTGGTGACGCCGCTGCCGACGTAGCCGCCCGCCCAGCCGAGGCCGGTCGCGTGGTCCAGGTGCACCGTCGAGCACCAGTCGCGCGGCACGCCCAGCACGCCGCACCAGGAGTGCTGGATCCGCGCGTCCGCCGCCGCGGGGAAGAGCTTGACCAGCATCCGCCACAGCAGCGCGACCGTCTGCGGCTGTGTGGCGCCCCGCACGTCGGTACGCGAGCCGTACCGGTAGGGCACCCCCCGGCCGCCGATCGCGATGCGGTCGTCGGCGGTGCGCTGCGCGTAGATGTAGGCGTGCGCCTCGTCCCCGATCAGCTCGTTGCCCTGCCAGCCGATGTGCCTCCACACCTCGGGCGGCAGCGGCTCGGTGACGATCATGGAGCTGTTCATCGGCAGCCACTGCCGGTGCTGCCCGGCCAGCGAGGCGGTGAAGCCCTCGGTGGCGCGGATGACATAGTCCGCCGTGACCGCCCCGCGCGTGGTGACCGCCGCCGCCTGGCTGCCGTCCCGCCGCGGGATGATCTTCGTGACCGTGGTGTCCTCGAAGATGTCCACCCCGAGCCGGGCGACCGCCTCGGCCAGGCCGACGGCCAGCTTGGCGGGCTGGATGCGGGCGCAGTGCGGCGAGTAGGTGGCCTCCAGGGTGCCCGCCACCTGCACGCGCTCGCGCTGCTCGTCGCGGTCCATCAGCCGCAGGTCGCCCTCGCCGTACCCCCAGGTACGCAGGTCATCGAGCTCAGCGCGCAGCCGGCGCCGCTGGGCCGGGTTCGTCGCGACGTGGATGAGGCCGCCCTTGTGGATGTCGGCGTCGATGGCCTCCTCGCGGGTCACCTCGATGACCTCGTCCACGGCGTCGAACATCGCGTGCTGCAGGTCGATCATCGCCTGCCGGCCACGAGCCTTGGCGTGCCGCTTGCGCGACCCGGCGAACTCCGCCGACAGCCACCCGCCGTTGCGCCCCGACGCGCCGAACCCGGCGAACTCCTTCTCCAGGATCGCGATCCGCAGCCCCGGCTCGGCCTTCTTCAGGTAGTACGCGGTCCACAGGCCGGTGTAGCCGCCGCCGACGATGGCCACGTCGTACGAGCGCGGCCCCGGCAGCGGGGGACGCCGGTCCGGCAGGCCGATCTGCCGGTACCAGAACGAGACGCCGCCGTTGGCGAAGTCCTTGGTGAGCGGGATGCCTTTCACGTGAGCACAGCCTCCACATCGGGCGAGTCGGGCAGCAGGACGGAGTCGGCGACGCGCCACGTGAGGGTGACCTCGTCGCCGCCACGGGCGTCGCTGAGGCTGCCGGCCTGCTCGCGCACCAGCGCGGACGAGCCGTCGGGCAGCCTCAGCTCCAGCTTCCTGCTGGAGCCCAGGTAAATCTCGCCGGTGACGGTGGCCGGCAGGGCGTTCCATTCCGAATCGGGGGAGAAACCCGCCTCACGCACGGCCAGCCGCTCCGGTCGTACGACGAGCGCGCCCGCCTTGTTGGCCAGGCTGTCGGACGGGCCGCCGGGCAGGCTGCCGGGCGCCCGCAGCAGCCGCGCGCACACGCCGATGCCGTCGGGCGTGACGTCGCCGCGCAGGATCGTCGACTCGCCGAGGAAGCGGGCCACGAACAGCGTGGCGGGCCGCTCGTACAGCTCCTCGGCGGGCCCGACCTGCTCGATGCGGCCGCGGTTGAAGACCGCGATCCGGTCCGACAGCACCAGCGCCTCGTCCTGGTCGTGCGTGACGTACACGAACGTGGTGCCGAGCTCGCCGTGGATGCGCTTGATCTCGAGCTGGAGCCAGTCGCGCAGCTTCTTGTCCAGCGCGCCCAGGGGCTCGTCCATCAGCATCACGCGCGGGCTGTAGACGATGGCGCGGGCCACGGCCACGCGCTGCTGCTGGCCGCCGGACAGCTCGCGCGGGTAGCGGTGGCCGTACTCGCCGAGGTGGACGGTGGCCAGCGCGGCCGCGACCAGCTCGGCGCGGCGGGCCTTGGGCACCTTGCGCTGTTTGAGCGGGTACGCGATGTTCTCGGCGACCGTCATGTGCGGGAACAGGGCGTAGTGCTGGAAGACCATGCCCATGTCCCGTTTGTGGGCGGGCGTCGCGGCGATGGCGGTCCCGTCCACGGTCAGCTCGCCGGTGGTGGGGCGGTCGAAGCCGGCGATGATGTTCAGCGTGGTCGTCTTGCCCGAGCCGCTCGGCCCGAGCAGCGTGATGAACTCGCCCGGCTTGATCGACAGCGAGACGTCGTCCACGGCGACGAAGTCGCCGTAGCGCTTGGTCAGTCCGGTCAGCTCGATGCCGGCGCCGCGGGCGGCGAGATCGTTACTGGTGGGCACGTGACCTCCTGGCGACGAAGAAGGTGGCGATCAGGACGAGGCTCGTGGTCAGCACGATGATCATCGTGGCCGCCGCGGCGATGGTCGGGTCGGTCTCGCGGGTGACGCTCGCGTACATCTTCACCGGCAGGGTCTGCAGGTAGGGGCTCTGGATGAACAGCGAGACGACCACCTCGTCGAAGCTCGTGACGAACGCGAACAGCGCGCCCGCGGCCACGCCGGGGGCGACCAGCGGCAGCGTCACGGTGCGGAAGGTGGTCCAGCGGCCCGCGCCCAGGCTGGCCGCCGCGCTCTCCAGCCGCCGGTCGAACCCGCTCAGCGACGCGGTCACCGGGATCATCACGAACGGCAGCGCCAGCACGGTGTGCGCCATGACGAAGCCCATGAGCGTTCCGACGAGCTGCAGCTTCAGGAACACGGCGTAGACGCCGATGGCCAGCACGACCCCGGGCACGATCATCGGGGCCAGCATCGACCCCTGGACCAGCGCGAGCCCGCGCATCCTGGCCCGGGTCAGGCCGAGCGCCGCCGCCGTTCCGAGCGTGGTGGCGACGACGGTGACCAGCAGGCCCACCTCGAGCGAGGTCCACAGGGCCGACATCCAGGCCGGGTCGCCGAAGAAGTGCTCGTACCAGCGGGTGGACCAGCCGTCCGGCGGGAACTTGAGCGACGCCTTCGAGGTGAAGCTGAGCGGCACCACGATCAGCGCGGGGGCCACCAGCCAGACGCCGACCAGCGCGCAGAACGCCCACAGCGCCCCGCGTCCCACCCGGGCGCTCATCCGGTCACCTTCTTCCCGGCGCGGCGCAGCGTGACCGCCAGCAGCGCGATCATGGCCAGCGTGAGCCCGAGCAGGACCACGCCCATGGCGCCGCCGCGCCCCCATTTCAGCAGGCCGTTGACCTGCGTGAAGATCTGCTGCGAGAGCAGCGCGTCGGTGGGGGAGCCGAGCAGCGCGGGCGTGACGTAGAACCCGAGCGCGCTGATGAACACGGTCAGGCACCCCGCCGACACCCCGGGCAGCGACAGCGGCACGTAGACGTCGATGAACGCCTTGACGGGCCGCGCTCCCATGCTGCCCGCCGCGGTGAGCAGCCGCCGGTCGATCCCGCTCATCACCGCGTAGAGCGGCAGCACCATGAACGGCATCAGCAGCTGCACCATCCCGATCACGACGCCCGTTTGGGTGCGGATCAGGCTGAACGGACCCAGCCCGATGGTCCCGAGCACGTCGTTCACCACGCCGGTGTCCTGCAGCAGGATCACCCACGCGAAGGTCCGCACCATCAGGCTGGTCCAGAACGGCACCAGCACCAGCAGCGTCAGCACGGCCCTGGCCCGCGTGCCGGCGATCGTCATGGCGTACGCGTACGGATACGACAGGATCAGCGCGACCACCGTCACCCACAGGGCGGTGGTGAACGTGCGCCCGAGCACCCGCAGGTTCTGGGACTCGCTGAAGAACCAGGTGAAGTTGCCCAGACCCGGCACCGGATCGGTGAACGCGCTGATCACCATAGAGATCAGCGGAAACAGGAAGAAGACGGCGAGCGCCACCAGCGCCGGCAGGACCAGGAGCGCCGGGCGGCGCTCAGGGTCCGCCGGCTGCCTGGCGGCGGCGGGCGGGGCGACCGCCTGCAGGGTGGAGGCCATCCGCGATCAGCCGCCGAGCCAGGCCGACCACTTCTCGATCATCTCCGGCTGGTGTTCGGCCCACCACTTGGAGTCGATCTTGAGTGCCTTCTCCGGGACGCCCGGAGCGGTGGTCAGGAACGCCTGGCCGGTCTGGTCGAGGCTCGGCTTGGCGTCGGTGTTGATCGGCGAGTACGAGGTCAGCTCCGTCAGCTTGGCCTGCTGCTGAGCACCCAGGTAGTAGTTGATCAGCGCCATCGACGCCTTCGGGTTCTTGGCGTTCTTCGGCACGGCCAGCGAGTCCATGATCGGCATCCACTGGTCCCAGGCGATCTGGAACGGCGCGCCGTTCTTGACGGCGGCGTAGGCCCGGCCGCTCCAGACCATCCCCATGTCCACCTCGCCGGACTCCAGCAACTGCTGGGCCTCCGCGCCGGTCTTCCAGAAGACCAGGTTGGAGCGGACCGACTGCAGCTTCTTGGTCGCCCGGTCGACGTCCAGCGGGTAGAGCTGGTCGGGCGCCACGCCGTCGGCGATCAGCGCGCCCTCGAACGGGCCGGGCGCCGAGTCGCCGGGGTTGCCGGAGATGGCGCGCTTGCCGGGGAACTTCGTCGTGTCGAAGAAGTCCTTCCAGCCCTTGGGCGGGTTGGCGCCGAACTTGTCCTTGTTGTAGACGAGCACCATGCCGTACTGCATGGCGGGGACGGTGCACTGGCCGGACAGGCCCTCGGGGACCTTGGACTTGTCGATGATCGAGTAGTCCAGCGGCTGGAGCAGCTTGCCGCACTGGGCCTCGGCCCAGATGGAGTCGGAGTCGATCACGTCCCACGTGACGTTGGAGGAGTCGACCTGGGCCTTGATCTTGGCGTAGTCGGTCGGGCCGTCCTGGAGGATCTTGGCGCCCGACTCCTGGGCGAACGGGTCGACCGCCGCCTTCTGCTGGCCCTCCTGGTAGACGCCTCCGTAGGAGACGAAGGTCATGTTGAGGCCGCTCAGGGCGTCCTTCTTGATCGTGCCCGACTTGGCGGGCCCCGACCCGAGATCGATCGAGGCGGGCGCCGCAGAGCCGGCTCCGCAGGCGGTCGCGAGCAGGAGCGAAGCCGCGACGCCGGCCATGGCGGCCAGTCGCGCTGGTTGCTTCGGCATGGGTTACCCCCTAGGGCAGGTATAGCTGGGGTTCAGGAGGATGTAGTAGGTGGGGCGACCACCCAGAGGACCTCGGCGGTCTCGTCACTTTCGTTGACGATCCGGTGGGGGACCGACGTGCGGTACTCCACGCTGTCCCCGGGCTCCAGCACGTGTGCGGCGGCAGAGCCGTTGGGTCCGAGCCAGAGAGTGATCCGCCCGCGGATGACCAGGAAGATCTCCTGGGAGTCACCGTGGGTGTACGGTTCGTCCCCGGTGGACGAGCCCGGATCGAATTCCCCGGCGTACACCTCCACGTTCTGGAGCGGACGCTGGGAGATCAGGAACTTGCGCGTGCCGGGAGCCGTCTGCAGCTCCGGACGCGCGTCGCGGCGCACCACCCGGTGGCCGACCTCGTCCTCCTCGTTGAACAGATCCGCGACCGTGAGCCCGAGAGCCGAGGCGATTCGCCTGAGCATCCCGATGCTGGAGCTGGTCTGCCCGCGCTCCAGCTGGCTGATGAAGCTCGCGCTCGCCCTGGCCTCCGCCGCGAGTGCGCGCACGGTCATGCGGCGCATGTTGCGGTAGGCACGGATTCGCGCACCCAAGCGGGCGTTCTCCGACTCCGTCATCGAACCTCTCGATTGGCTGCACTGAACAAGTTGTTAAGTGGCAATGAAAGGACCGTACATAGGTAGCCGAATGCCCATCAAGGGGGCGTTACGTAACGACTACGTAAAGGAGTCAGCCGCGCGTGGGGCGCTCGTAGCCCTCGTCGCCTCCGTAGACGTGCAGGTCGGGGTCATGCTCCGGCTGGTTGGCGGGGCTGGTGGGCGAGGCGGTGTGCTCCGAGGCGAAGTCGTCGGAAGCCTCGACCGGCGGCGGGAAGAGGTGGTCGTGCCAGGTGATCCGGCCCTTGGGCTCGGCGTCGGTCAGCAGCTCGCCGGCGCGCTGGGCCGCGTACAGGCTGCCGGGGAAGCGCACGGGCAGGCAGGGGCGGTGCAGGCCCTTGGCCTCCAGCCAGGTCCTGACCAGTTCGTCCGTGTTGATCACCTGGGGGCCGCCGTACTCGATCTCGTCCATCGCGGGGCCCGCGGCGATCAGCTCGTTGAGGCGGGCCGCCACCTCGCCCGTGTGGACCGGCTGCCAGGGTATCGAGCGGTCCACGGCGAGCACGGGGAGCGACTCGAAGTCGCTCAGCCGCCGGTCGAGCGTCTGCTGGAAGTGGGTGGAGCGGAGGACGGTCCAGCCCAGCTCGCTCTCCGAGACCAGCCGTTCGGCCTCCAGCTTGTGCCGGAGGTGGCCGCTGGCCACGCTGTCGGCCCCGACGCACGAGACGTACAGCAGGTGCGGGTATCCCGCCTGGCGGGCGGCGGCGACCAGCTTGCGCGTCCCGGCCACGTCCACGGCGCCGCGGCCCTTGCGGCCGCCGGTGGCGAGGTGCGCGATGACGTCCACGTCGCGCACGGCCTCCGCGAGGCCGTTGCCGGAGACGAGGTCGCCCCACATCCACTCGACGTTCCCGTGGGTCTCGCGCTTGGTACGGCTCAGCGCCCGCACCCGGTGGCCCGACCTGAGCAGCGCGGGCACCAGGGCGCCGCCCAGCGTGCCCGTTGCTCCCGTGACCAGAATGCGCATGACGCCCCTCTACCCGCGAATGCCTAGAAATGACAAGGAATCGGGTAAAGGCGTCTGCGACCCGTGGAGCGGGGTAGTGCGGCTCCCATGGCTCGAATCGCAGCGGAATCCCTGGTAGAGCGGCTCGCCGAGTGGGGTGTCGACACCGTTTTCGGCATGCCGGGCGACGGCATCAACGGCATCATGGAAGGGCTGCGGCGCCACCGTGACCGGGTGCGCTTCGTCCTCGTCCACCACGAGGAGGCGGCCGCCTTCATGGCCACCGGCTACGCCAAGGCCACCGGCCGGATCGGCGTGTGCCTGGCCACCTCGGGGCCCGGCGGCATCCACCTGCTCAACGGCCTCTACGACGCCAAGCTGGACCACGTGCCCGTGCTGGCGATCACGGGCATGCAGGAGACGGCCGTGCTGGGCACCGGCTACCAGCAGGAGGTGCACCTCGACCGGCTGTACGAGGACGTGGCCGAGTACAACATGATGATCACCAACCCGGCGCAGCTGCCCTCGCTGGTGGACCTGGCGATCAGGACCGCCTACGCGCGGCGCGGGGTCGCCCATCTCACGCTGCCCAACGACCTGCAGGTGGCCGAGGCGGGGATGGCCCCGTACCGGGCCGTGACCCCGGCGCGGCTGCCGGAGACCGCGCCCGTCTACCTCCGCCCGTCCGGCCTGCCGCGCCAGGAGGACATCGAGTGGGCGGCCGAGGTGCTCAACAACGCCCGGCGCCCCGCCATGCTCGTCGGGCAGGGGGCGCTGCACGCCCGGCAGGAGGTGCTGGCCGTGGCCGAGGCGCTCGGCGCGCCCGTGGCCAAGACGCTGCCCGGCAAGGCGGTCATCCCGGACGACTCGCTGTACACGACGGGCGGGATCGGGCTGCTCGGCACCCGGCCGAGCGAGGAGCTGATGGACGAGGCCGACGTGCTCTTCATGGTCGGCACGAACTTCCCCTACTCCAAGTTCCTGCCGGAGCAGGCGCGGGTGGTGCAGTTCGAGGCGGACCCGACCAGGGCGGGGGCGCGGATCGCGACCGACGTGCCCGTGGTGTGCGACGCGAAGGAGGGGCTGCGGGCGCTGCTGCCGCTGCTCACCGCCCGGGACCGCACCGCCCACCTGCGGAAATATCAGGAAATGATGGTCAAATGGCGGGCCGACATGGACGCTCTGGAGAACCCGGACCGGGCTCCCATCGCGCCCCAGTACGTCGTGTCCATCGTTGACGAGCTCGCCACCGAGGACGCCATCATGACCTGCGACAGCGGCACCATCGCCACCTGGGCCGCCCGGCACTGGACGATCCGCGGCGAGCGCCAGTTCTACCTGTCCGGGACGCTGGCGACGATGGCCCCGGGGCTGCCGTACGCCATCGCCATGCAGCACGCCTACCCCGGACGGCAGGTCATCGCGTACGTCGGAGACGGCGGGTTCACGATGCTGATGGGAGAGTTCCTGACGGCGGTCCAGCAGCGGCTGCCGGTCAAGGTGATCATCAACAACAACAACTCGCTCGGGCAGATCCTGTGGGAGCAGATGGTGCTCGGCTACCCGGAGCACGGGGTGCGCTTCCCCGAGCCGGAGGCCGACTTCTCGGCCTGGGCGAGGTCGTGCGGCGGGTTCGGGGCCAAGGTCACCAAGTCGGAGGACGTCGCCATGGCGATCGGGCAGGCGCTCGCGCACGACGGCCCGGCGCTGGTGGACGTGGACGTGAACCCGAACGAGCCGCCCATGCCGGCCAAGGTCACCTACGAGCAGGCGAAGAGCTTCGCGCAGGCGTTCCTCAAGGGGCAGCCGCACAAGGCGGCCATCGCCACGACCCTGTTCAAGGACCGGATCCAGCGGCTGGGGGAATAGCCGTCGCGATCGCCGCCGTGGTGCTCAGCAGGGGGTCGATCAGCTGGGGCAGCTCGCGGGCGCGCCGCGAGGACAGCACGATGCCCAGGGCCGCCACGGGCCGCCCGTCCACCAGGATCGGCGCCGCCGCCGAGCAGGTGCCCAGGGTCATCTCCTCGTACGTCAGCGCGTACCCCTGGGCCCGCACGACGGCCAGCTCCCTGGCCAGCCGGCCCGGCTCGGTGATCGTGTGCGGGGTGGGCCGTTCGAGCTTGCGCGCGAGGTAGGACTTCACGAACCAGTCCGGCTCGTACGCCAGCAGCGCCTTGCCCACGCCCGTCGGGTGCATCGGCAGCCGGCCGCCCGTCCGCGACACGATCGGCACCGCCCGCCGGCCGTACACCTTGTCCACGTACAGCACCTCGAGCCCGTCGCGCACGGCCAGGTGCACGTTCTCGCGCGTGGTCGCGAACAGCTCCTGCAGCCACGGATGGGCCAGGTCGTGGAGCCGGCCGGGCGCGAGCTGGCCCAGCTCCCACAGCCGCAGCCCGACCCGCAGCCGCCCGTCGGGCGCGCGGCTCAGCGCCTGCCACTCCTCCAGCTCGGCGACCAGCCGGTGCGCCGTGCTCAGCGGCAGCCCGCTGCGCCGGGCCACGTCGGTCAGCGTGAGCTGCGGATGGGCGGAGTCGAACGCGCCCAGGATGGCCAGCACCTTGGACGTCACCGAGCGCCCGCCCTCCCGGGCCCCGCCTGCCATGCGCCAATCCTGCAGGGTTCTTCCACTGAGCGGAAGGGACATCTCGGCTGAACTGGGGTCGAGGCAGGATGCTTCCCTCATGCGAACTCAGGTCGGGATCATCGGGGCGGGCCCCGCCGGGCTGCTCCTTTCCCACTTGCTCCACCTGCGCGGCATCTCCTCCGTGGTGCTGGAGAAGCGCAGCCGCGACTACGTCGAGCGGCGGGTGCGGGCCGGGGTGCTGGAGCAGGGCACGGTGGACACGCTGGTCGAGGCGGGCGTCGGCGAGCGCCTGCTGCGCGAGGGGCTGCCGCACCACGGCATCGAGCTCAGGTACGGGGGCGCGGGCCACCGCATCGCGTTCGAGAAGCTCGTGCCGGGCAGGTCCATCACCGTGTACGGGCAGCAGGAGGTGGTCAAGGACCTGATCGCGGCCAGGCTGGCGGCGGGCGGCGACATCAGGTTCGAGGTCACGGACGTGGAGGCGCACTCGCTGGAGTCCGATCCCTATCTGACTTTCGGCGGCGAGCGACTCGACTGCGACGTGATCGCCGGGTGCGACGGCTTCCACGGCGTGTCCAGGCCGGCCATCCCCGAGGGCGTTCTGAGCGTTTACGAGCGGGACTATCCCTTCGCCTGGCTGGGCATCCTGGCCAGGGTGGCGCCCTCGTCGGAAGAGCTGATCTACACCAGGACCGAGCGCGGCTTCGCCCTGCACAGCATGCGCTCGCCCACCGTCAGCCGCTTCTACCTGCAGGTCCCGGCGGACGCGCGGGTCGAGGACTGGCCGGACGAGCGGATCTGGGACGAGCTGAAGGCCCGGCTGGAGAGCGTGCCCGGCTTCACGCTGACGACCGGCGAGATCATGGAGAAGGGTGTCACGCCGATGCGGGCGTTCGTGGCCGAGCCCATGCAGTACGGGCGGCTCTACCTCGCCGGCGACGCCGCCCACATCGTGCCGCCGACCGGCGCCAAGGGGCTCAACCTGGCCGTGGCCGACGTCCGCGTGCTGACCGAGGCGCTGGCCGCGTACTTCGCGGACGGCTCGACCGGGCTGCTCGACGGCTACTCCGACGCGTGCCTGAAGCGGGTGTGGCGGGCGCAGCACTTCTCGTGGTGGATGACGACGCTGCTGCACACGTTCGAGGACGAGGACCCGTACGCGCGGCGGCTGCAGCTGTCGTACCTGGACTACGTGACCTCGTCGGAGGCGGCGGCGACCACCCTGGCCGAGAACTACGTGGGCCTGCCGTGAATGATGGCCTGACTGAGGAGGTGGACCGCGTGGGTTCTGACGGCGGCTTGCTCGCCCCGGTCTGGGCGGGGACGCGGGCGGAGGCGATCACCTCGGACGCGGCCTGGCTGCGGGCCATGCTGGAGGCCGAGGGGGCGCTCGCCCGCGCCCAGGCACGGCTGGACCTCATCCCTTCGGAGGCGGCCGCGGCCATCGACAGGACGGCCGCCACGCTGGTGCTCGACCCGGCCGACCTGGCCCGGCGGGCCCGCCAGTCGGCCAACCCGGTCGTGCCCCTGGTGGCCGACCTGCGGCGGGCCGTGCCGGGCGCGGCGTCGTCCGTGCACAGGGGGGCGACCAGCCAGGACATCCTGGACAGCGCCGCCATGCTGGTGGCCACGCGGGCGGTCCGCGGCATCGTGGGCGATCTGAGCGCGATCATGCGGGATCTCAGCGAGCTGGCCGAGCGGCACCGGGACACGGTGATGGCCGCGCGGACGCTGGGGCAGCAGGCGGTGCCGACCACGTTCGGGCTGAAGGCGGCGGGGTGGCTGGCCGGTCTCATGCGCGCCCGGGCCCGCCTCCGCGAGCTGCGGCTGCCGGCCCAGCTGGGCGGCGCGGCCGGCACCCTGGCCGCGTTCGCCGAGCACGCGGGCGCGTCTTCCCCGGCATCCGGCGCGTCTTCCCCGGCAGCGGGCACGGCGCTGCTGCTGGCCGAGGTGTTCGCCGAGGAGATCGGGCTGGCGGCGCCCCCGATGCCGTGGCACGCGGAGCGCTCTCCCGTCACCGAGCTCGGCGCGGCGCTCACCGCCACGGCCCGCGCGCTCGGCAAACCGGCCACCGACATCGTCCTCATGGCCCAGACCGAGGTGGGGGAGGTGGCCGAGTCGTCGGCCGGCTCCTCGTCGGCCATGCCGCAGAAACGCAATCCCGCCCTGTCCGTCCTGGTCCGGTCGGCCGCGTTCCAGGTGCCCGCGTACGCGCAGATCCTCGGGCAGGTCGGCGAGCACGAGCGGGCCGCGGGGGCCTGGCAGGCGGAGTGGCTGCCCCTGCGCGAGGCGCTGCGCCTGACGGGCGGCGCGGCCGAGACCGCCGCCGAGCTGGTGGCCGGGCTGCGGGTCTTCCCCGACCGGATGCGGGCCAACGCCGAGCTGACCGGCGGCCGGCTGCTCGCCGAGCGCCTGGCCGCCCACCTCGACCGCAAGGCGCTCGACGAGGCCCTGTCCGCCGAGGGTCCGCTGCAGGACCACGCCGAACTGCTCGATCCTGCGGCTTACCTGGGGGCGGCACCCGAGCTCGTTGATCGCATCCTCGCCACCTACCGGGAGCAACCGTGAAACTCCACCACCGCATCGACGGCCCGGCCGGCGCGCCGCTGCTGGTGCTCGGGCCCTCGCTCGGCACCACGATGGAGATCTGGCAGCCCCAGCTCCCCGCGCTCACCGAGTCCTGGCGGGTCCTCAGGTACGACCTGCCGGGCCACGGCGGCTCGGCCCCGGCCGCGGCCGGGTTCACCGTCGACGACCTGGCGCGGGCCGTGCTGGAGCTCGTCGGGGACGAGCGGTTCGCGGTCGGCGGCGTCTCGCTCGGCGGCGCGATCGCCTCCACCGTCGCCGTCAAAGCCGGCAACCGGGTGCGCAGCCTGGTGCTGTGCTGCACGTCGGCCAGGTTCGGCGAGCCGGGGCCGTGGCTGGAGCGGGCGGCGCTGGTGCGCGGCAAGGGTCTGGCGGCGCTCGTGCCGACGCTGAAGACCCGCTGGTTCACCCCCGGCTTCGACGGCCAAGAGGTGTTCGACCGGTTCGTGGAGGTGGACGCCGAGTCGTACGCGGCCTGCTGCGAGGCCATCGCCGCCTTCGACCTGACCGGCCGCCTGGGGGAGATCGCCGCGCCCACGCTGGTGATCGCCGGCTCCGAGGATCCGGCCACGCCGCTCGACCACGCGCTCACGCTGGCCGGCGACATCCCGGGCGCGTCCCTGACGGTGGTGCCCAGGGCCTCGCACCTGGCCAACGTGGAGCGCCCCGACGCGGTGACCGCCGCCCTCCTGGGTCACCTGCGGGGCGACGGGCCCGCCGAGGACGCCTTCGCGGCGGGCATGCGCACCAGGCGGGAGGTGCTCGGGGACGCGCACGTCGATCGGGCGGTCGCCGCCACCACCGACTTCACCCGCGACTTCCAGGAGCTGATCACCCGCTACGCCTGGGACGAGATCTGGAACCGGCCCGGCCTGGACCGGCGCACCCGTAGCTGCGTCACGCTCACCGCGCTCGTGGCCAGGGGGCAGATGGAGGAGCTCGCCATGCACGTCCGCGCGGCTTTGCGGAACGGGCTCACGCGCGAGGAGATCAAGGAGGTGCTGCTCCAGACGGCCGTCTACTGCGGGGTTCCGGCCGCCAATGCCGCCTTCGCGGTGGCCCGCCGCACGCTCGCCGACATCGACGCGGAGGGCCGCTGACCTTGGGAGATGCTTTAAGGTTGTTTGGTGGTCTTTGAGGAGGGTTGGGCGGTTTCGCCCCTGCGCTGGCTGATGAACACGCTGGGCGACGCCCAGCTCGCCCGGATGGACGGCGACCCCGGCCTGGTCGCCGCGGTCGACCAGCACGCGGCGGTGCTGCGCGACGCCATCCCGCTGGACCGGGAGACCCTGGGCGACTACCTGCTGGGCTTCCTCGACGAGCTGCGGGAGCGCGCCTGGATCTTCACCGGCGAGCCGGACGCGGCGGCGCTCCGGCTGACGGCGGTCTGCTGGCTGGCCCGCGAAGCGGGTTTCCTGGAAGACGGCCTCCCCGCCTGACCTGTCGGCCCGGGTCAGGCGGGCGGACGGCTCAGTCCGGAGGCATCTCGGAGCGCGGCGGGGTGCTCGGTGGAGTGGTCGGAGCGCCCGGAGCTCCCGGGGTCGCCGGGGTGGTGCGTACAGGCTCCCCTGCCATCGTGCGGGCGTCCTCTCGCCCCCGCTGGTACGCCTCCGCGTGCGCCCTGGCCTGCGGGGCCTCCCGCTCGATCCGGCTCAGCCAGCGCTCCCAGCGCTGCTGCATCGGGCGGACGAGCCCGCCGCCGACGCCGATCGCCACGATCGCGCCGATGGTGGCGAGGACCGTGACCAGCACCGGAGTCGTGACCGTGGTGGCCACCCCGATCTGGTTGAGCGCGGCGATGATGCCCAGCGCCCAGATGAAGACCGCTGCGGCGGTCGCCACCCAGCGACCGTAGGTGAGCCCGCCGAGCGCGCCGGCGATGATGTCCCTGACTCCCATGGCGATCGCGCCCGCCACCACGATGATCACGATGGCGACCAGGGCCGAGGGCAGCCAGCCCACCACGCTGTTCAGCATCGACGAGATCGGGTTCGGCCCGAACACGCTGAAGGCCAGCTGGAGGGTGACCAGCAGGATCGCATAGTAGACGATCTTGGCGAGCAGGCTCCGGGCGGTGTACTTGCTCTGTTCCAGCCAGCGCCGCACGCCGCTGCGCTCCACCGCCCGGTCGAAGCCGACGCGCTCGAGTACCTTGTCGACGATCTTCTGCAGCGCCTTGGCCACGATCCATCCGATGATGAGGATGACAAGGAACGCGACAAGCTTCGGAACGAACGTCGCTATCAGCCGCCAGGCATCCGTGATGCCCTGGCCTATGTTGATGTCCACGGTTTCCTCCTGTGAGGAGCCACTGCAACGGCGCTACCCGTACATAAACCGTGTATGCACACAGAGCAGTCGAAACTTCGCATAAGGCGACATTTCGGACAGATTCTCCCAAGCTAGGATGATCGACATGCATCGCAGCCGGGTCTATGCCCTTCTGATCGACACCCCCGCCTCCGAGGCCGAGCAGGCGTCGGCGTTCTGGGCCGCGGCGCTCGGGGCCAGCCCGCGCCCGCTTCCCGGGTACGAGCAGTTCACCTCGTTGCACGGTGCCGTTCCCGGCCTGGACGTGGCGGTCCAGGCGGTGGACGACGCGCCGAGGCTCCATCTCGACATCGAGACCGACGACGTCGAGGCCGAGACCCGGCGGCTGCTGGCGCTCGGCGCGACGGAGGTGTCGCGGTGGCAGGAGTGCCGCATCCTGCGGGCGCCCGGCGGGCACCTGCTCTGCGTGCTGCCCGCGGAGAGCGACCGCTTCGAGGCGGAGGCGAGGACCTGGCCCTGACCCCCGGTCAGAGTAGGTGCGGCGGGCTCACTCACCCGTTGCCCCTCTGGGTGGTGACGCGACTGACGCCCGCCCCGAACCAAAGGTGCTCGCTTCGCTCGCGCGCTCTTCCAGGCGGGCTGAAGCCCGCCCCCTGTTCGTCCTCGCTCCGCTCGGGCGCCTTCCAGAACGCTTTCGCCCCCTGATTGCCCGACAGGA
Source organism: Nonomuraea sp. NPDC003201 (assembly GCF_053590415.1). NCBI lineage: Bacteria > Bacillati > Actinomycetota > Actinomycetes > Streptosporangiales > Streptosporangiaceae > Nonomuraea > Nonomuraea sp. NPDC003201. Next base: position 12,654 of record NZ_JBSFTC010000117.1, on the reverse strand, counting down.
AGCCGGAATGTCTCGGCGATGCGATGCGAGGCGAGGCGAGGCGATGCCGGCTGGGATCGGCGAAGCGGTCACGCTGGCGCTCGTGGCGGGAGCCTCGGTTGGGATCGTCTCTGGTCTCTTTGCGAAGGTGTGGCCCAAGGACACGCCTGGACGTGCCCATCTCGGTCTCCGAGGAGAAATTCCATCCGGCGCTCATCGCGTCCGAAAGGAGATCATTTTTGGTGCCCGGTTCGGCCTTCCGGGCGGGTCCGTAAGCAAGGCCCGGCCGAATATGGTTCGTCCCGGCCGTTGGACGACAGCTAGGCTGCCAGCCGTGCAGGACGAGGTCTACCACTACAACGTGGATCGCTGGGAAGCTCTTGTGGAGGCGGACGCGTTGTTCACCCGTCCCATGCTCGACCTGGACGCGGAGAAGGCCCAGGTCTATCTGGGCCTGGAGAGGCTGGGTATCGACGGCGACCTGGCGGGCCGGAAGGTGCTCTGCCTGGCGGGAGGAGGCGGGCAGCAGTCGGCGGCCTTCGCTCTGCTCGGAGCCGACGTGACGGTTCTCGACATCTCGTCCGGGCAGTAGGAGGCCACGATGTCGGCGGCGCGTTGTGAGAACTCCTCGGCGTTGCCGGAAGTAAACACGGAATAGCCGGGGCGGCTGCCCCGCTCAGCTTGTACACGTCTTCCGCTTTGCGCCTAGGTTCGAGGACGGTCTTGCCGTCGTCCGCGAGCAGGTACCCATCTTCGGTAACCCTTATTTCCTTGCCGAGAATGAGTTCGAAGAGTTTCGGGAACCCATCTTTCAGCCGCATGCCTGCGGTGATGTCCTTGCCCTGCTCCTTAGTGAAGGGGCATCGGCCTCCGCGCTCATCGTCGCGTTCGTCGTGCCAATATCCGTTGTCCAGGTGCCACCAGGCGTCCACCAGGAGAGACAGGGGAAAGACGGTCTCCTCCGGCACATATGGGACGTCGGGGTTGACGATGTGCACCCTCCCACGGAGGGTCGAGCCCTCGACGGAGTCGAAGGACACGGCAAAGATCGTGGTCATGCGGGGGCACCCCTTCAGACGGAAACGGTGGTCACACTTGATCACCAGTCAGCCCGGATGGTAAACGTCCGTACTGACACTCGCTCCTGGCGTCAGAGAGCACCTGGCTGTGCGCGGCAAGGGCGAGGAGACGCTTGCCGTGCGTGGGGAGGCCACCTTCATAGGTGGATCGGGATGACCTCGATTCTGTCCAGCCGGGGCCCGCCGGGCAGTCACGCGAGCACCCGTCTCCGGGGAGAGAGTCCCCTACCCTCACAAGGTGAGCGCTTCCGTGCCGTCCTCAGGGGCGGGACGCGCCGCGTACAGGGGATCAGCGTCGGGCAGACGCGCAGGCGATGCAGGTCTTCGCCGCCGGACGGGCCTTCAGTCGTTCGACGGCGATGGGGCGCCCGCACACCTCGCACACCCCGTATGCGCCGTCGTCGAGCCGCTTCAGAGCGGTGTCCAGATCGGCGAGATGGCTCTTTCCCTGGTCGAGCAGGGCTTGGACATGGGCGCGCTCGAAGGCGGTGGACGATCCCTCGGGGTCGTGCTCGTCATCGGTGGCCACCAGCGCGGCCGACTGGACGATGGCGTCCCAGTCGCGCGTCAGCGAAGCGACTCGCGCCACGGTCCGTTCGCGGTCGGCGCCGATCAGATCTCGCATGGTCGCGAGCTCGGACGGGGAGAGCGCGGCGTCCTGAGATCGCTCAGCCATCAAGACGCCCCACCTCCTCTTCGGCTCGTCTTGCCGGATCCGTTCGCCGGCCGGCCGCGGGTGTCGTTGTTCCATACGTGCTGGTAGACCGCTGTTGCGACTCCTGCCCAGGCTGCGCGTGTTCAGTCCTTCAGGAGGTCGAGGAAGGGGGCGTCACCGGCGTCATCACTGCCCGGGAACGATCAGGCCGCTCTCGTAGGCGGTGATCACCACCTGGGCCCGGTCACGCAGCCCGAGCTTGGTCAGCACGTTGCTGACGTGGGTCTTCACGGTGTGCTCGCTGACCACCATGGCCTGCGCGATCTCCGCGTTGGACAGGCCGCGAGCGATCATCCGCAGTGTCTCCTCCTCGCGGACGGTGAGCACGCCCAGGTGTTCCGACGGCGGTGCGGCGGGGCGTGGGGCGCCACGCGAGGTGAACTCGGCGATGAGCTTACAAGCAGCGCAACACAGTGGAACGGTGCATCAATCGGATCAAGGAGTGGCGTGGGCTGGCCTTCCGGTTCGACAAGACGCCCGACAGCTATCTGGCCGGCCTGCACCTACGCGGGGCCATCTTCTGGATCCGCGGTCTTCGACCGGCCTAGAGATCCGAACTCCGCACAGGCTCTAACTGCGCTGCCCTTTGACGGCCTCGTAAACGCTGCGGTTGCACGTGGCTGTCTGGCGTGCGTGTGGGACGGAATGCTGCATACCGATGAGTTGGGGGGAGGGCGCATGCTTAGCTCAACTCTGCTGGTGGGCTGAGATAGCGACCAATGGGGACCAATCCGGGAGCATGGCTCTCGGTCTTAAGTCCCGGTGGTGTGATCCTCGTCTTGTCTCTGTGTCTGCTTGCGATCCTGGGAGTTGCCACCTTCATGGTGGTGGCCCACAAGTACGGACACAAAGCGGGAGAGGTTCGCATCTCTTGGAAGGAAATCTCAGTCCGATGGAGCCAAGAGGCGCAACAGGAAGAGTCTGACGCGTTAGAAGAAGCGCCAGGGGACACACCGGCGGTTGATAGACCGCGAGCAGCTACCAGCGAGAGTGTCACCCCGGATGGGGGTGATGCAGTCGCCTAAGTTGGCCCCCTCTTCTGAGGGGGGCCTTCTGCATCTTTGAGCAGGATGGAGGGATTCGAACCCTCGCTTCCCGCCTTGTTTCCCGATGACAAGTCAGGCCATTTGGGGCGACGGTGCACACCTACACCGCATCCCTAGGCCGCGCCCAGTCGGTAGGAGTGAAGGCTGCGGCAAATCGCGAGGCTCTAGGTCTGCCTGCCGGACTCAGCTCGGCTTGCGGGCCATGCCTCGACGGTAGGGGTGGGCGATTTTGCGGCTCAATGAACTTGTACGAACTTGCGCAGTCAGCCAAGGGATGTCAGCGCCGCTGTGATCAAGCTCGCGCTTTGTTGCCGTACACCGCGTGGGCCGCCAGCTCCGTGAAGCCTTTGACATACAGGGCGATCTCCCGGGGTTGGGTAACCGTCACTCCTGCTGAGAGGAGTTCCACGAACCCCCGTTTGTCGTCGTAGATGGAGAAGGTCTCCATGGTCCATAGCTTGCGGCGAGCATCAGAGGGAATGATCCCGAGCGAGATGGCGGGGAGAGACATGCCCTCCAGGAGTTGGCCGAGTTGTCCGGCCATGACGCCGTCGTCCGCTATCCGATCATGAAGTACCGACTCTTCCAGGATGATCGCAAAGCGATGATCTCCCTCGTATAGGAGACGGCTGCGAGCAGCGCGGGCCGCTATCGCCTCCTCGATGTCGCGTGGAGCTTCGTGGAAGTCGGCGAAGGCTGACAGGACGGCTTGCCGGAGTCGCGCAGGATCTCTCGGAGGCGCTTGCCGATCGCGAGGCGGGCCTCGTGGGCGCTGGAGGAGGGTGATGTGGACACGTGTGGAGATCAGAAGAGCCGGTACTCCCCGTGGTCGACGCCGCGTTCCCAAACAGCCTCGAAGGCCAGGGCGCACAGCTTCACCACGGCAGGGTTATCGGAGTCTTCGTAGCCGGTCGCTTCGCCGTCTCCCGAGTGGAGGCCGAAGCGCACCAGTCGATCATCGAACAGCCAGAAGTCGTTGCCAGGCAGTGCCAGGTCCGATGCTCTCTGGCGGGGGAGCCAGCGGACCAGTTCGCCGCCTGCGAGGTTGGCGTATGGCGTTGCGGAGTGTTCGTAGCGGATGTAGTCGCTCACGGGCTCCGACACGATACGGGCACGGCGCACCACGACACCTCGGCTGATCGTCTGCCTGATCAGGTTGACCCAGGGTCCGTCGAACTCCGTGCGATCGAAGGAGGCCCCTTCCCGCCAGGCGCGGTAGCCAGGGCTTGAGTAGCCGTACTCGTCGCGCATTTCGAGGTGTAGCGCTGAGCGCGTGCAGCGCCCGAGCAACTCGTCTTTGTCATCGACCCAGACTGAGGGGCAGCCCCGTGCTCGCTCGTGCCGTCGATGCCGATGAACCGTGGCGCCATGATGGCCTCCACTGCTCCGGATGTGTGCGAACTTGCACACAGGCGAGCTTGAACGGCGGTCGCGAGGTCGTCAGGGGCGAGATCCAGACTGGAGCCGCCACGGGTCAGCACAAAGTCAACACCGGTGCTGACAGCACCATGATCAACCCGGAACAACAAGAAGCCCCAGACTCTCAGCGTGTGCCGTGAGCTGGGGCTTTAACTCCTGTTTGACCAGGTCGGACCTGATCTGCTATGGAGCCTGGTGGACGATACTGGGATTGAACCAGTGACCTCTTCCGTGTCAGGGAAGCGCTCTCCCGCTGAGCTAATCGTCCATATTGAGTTAGAGAAACTCAGAGCGGAAGACGGGATTCGAACCCGCGACCCTCACCTTGGCAAGGTGATGCTCTACCACTGAGCCACTTCCGCGTGGTGCTGCCTTTACTTTAGCGGATCCCGAGGGGTCCGCCGGTCGCCGAGGTGGAGACGGGATTTGAACCCGTGTAGACGGCTTTGCAGGCCGCTGCCTCGCCTCTCGGCCACTCCACCCTGGAGTCTTGCTCCGAGCGGAAGACGGGATTCGAACCCGCGACCCTCACCTTGGCAAGGTGATGCTCTACCACTGAGCCACTTCCGCGTTAACCTCGGGCGACGTGCGCCGGGCTACGGGAAAACCATATCGTCTTCCCGGAGTGCCCGTGCGCACTGTGTGGCCCGCGGTGCGAAATTCAGCGGATCAGGCGCACGTCCTTGGCCATGACGAACATCATCCGGTGGCCGAGCTGGATCTGGTAGTAGCGGGTTTGTCCGGTTGTGGTGACGTGTTTTGCCGGGCTGAAGGCGCCCGCGGAGTAGTAGGAGCCGGTGATCGTGTCACCCACCGTGTACGTCTGGCCGGGGCCGATCTTGTACTGGAGCGGGGCCAGCGGCTGGTACGACGCCAGCTTGTAGGCGGACTGCTCGGGGAACGCGCGGCCGTACACCCTGGTCCTCGGCCTGAGAGGAGTCACCAGCGGGCCCCTGGCGGGGACGGCGGTGGGGTCGGAGGGCGGGTTGTAGAACCAGGCCTTCTGGCCGAGGTACCAGATGGCCGTCCAGTCGTCCTGCCGGTCCGCCACCGCGAAGCGCTGGCCGGTGGAGGCGCGGGCGCTGTGGTCGTACACGCTGTACGTGCTGGGCTTGCCCGGATGTTTGCCCTGGTCGTTGACCAGGGGGGACGACTCGCGCGGCTCCTGGTGCAGCCAGACCGTGGCGGCGCCGTGCTCCGGGCACGGCTTGTCCGGCTTGACGGCGACGCAGCCGGTGAAGCGGGGCCGGTTGGTGTCGTACGAGGGGCGGATCATGATGGAGTTACCGCTCTGCACCCCCTTGAGCGGCTTGCCCAGCAGGTCGAAGTAGTGGGACCAGTCCCAGTACGGTCCGGGGTCCTCGTGCATGCCCGCGACCATCTTCGGGGTGGTGCCGGGGACGTTGTCGTGGCCGAGGATGTGGGCCCGGTTGAGCGGGATGCGGTACTTGCCGGCCAGGTACCTGACCAGCTTGGCCGACGAACGGTACATCGCCTCCGTGTACCAGGTGCCCTTGGCCAGGTAGCCCTCGTGCTCGATCCCGATCGAACGGGTGTTGACATCCCAGTTGCCCGCGTGCCAGGCGATGTCGTTGGTCGCCACGTGCTGGGCGACATGTCCGTCTCGGGAGCGGATCGTGTAGTGCCAGCTTACGTACCTCGGGTTGCGGATCAAGGACGGGATGCCCTGGTAGGAGCCCTCCGTGTCGTGAATGACGATGTAGTCGACGGAACGGGACCGGCTCAGGCGGTCGTGGTTGCCGTAGTCCCGGTTCTTCTTCCTGCCGAAGCGCTCGTGGGCGGCGGGGATCCATTCGCAGGTGAGTGAGCTGGGGCACTCCACCTGCCCGCCGTTTCCGGTCTTCTCCACGTTGCCGGGCTCTGTCCAGTTTTCGTCCGGGTCGGTCTGATCGTCCGTCCCGGCTTCCTCCCCGAAGAAGGTGTCGTACTGGTCGTCGTACGGGGGCGGTGGGTCGTTGTCGGTCCGCTCGTTGACCACGGGCGGCGCGGCGGCGGAGTCCTTGGCGGTTGCGGGGTCCTTGGCGGTGGCGGCGACGGGGTGGGGGAGGTTGGGCACGGGTACGAGGCGTACCAGGTGGCCGTCGTCGGTACGCCGCCGCGCGCCCTCCCGCATCACCGAGAACACCTCGTCGGCGAACTCACGTGCCGCGGCCGCGTCCTCCGCGCCCGAGTAGCGGGCGACGGCCGCGTACCAGTCGGCCGGGTTGCCGCTCGGGCGGTCCTGGTACGAGGCGAGGAGGGCGGCGCCGCCTCTGATGTTGGCGGCCGGGTCGGTGCGCAGCAGGGCGGGGTCCGCGCCGATGAGGCGCCCGGCCTCGGGCAGCGTGGTGGGCGGCAGCGCCGACGTGGGAGGGGCTTCGGCGAACGTACGGGGCAGCGGGCGGGCGTCGTCCCCCCTGGCGTCGCCCAGCGCGTCGCCGATCGGCCACGCGTGCCCACCCCCGGTCGAGAAGGCATGCGCGTCCTGGGCGGCGGCGCTCAAAGGGCTGAGCGTGTCGGCGGGGAGCGCGTCCACCAGGTGCATCGGCCCGTAGCCGCCCGCCGTGCTCGGCGACCCGCCGTTCGCGTCCCAGCGGGACTCCAGGTACGAGACGCCGAGCAGCACGCTCTCCGGCACCCCGAACTCCCGGGCGGCCGCGGCGAACTCGGCCTGCCGCCCGGAAGGGTTCGCGGGGGAGAGAGCGGCGGTCCGGCGGCCGGGCGCGCCCCAGGCGAAGAGGCCGGGTGGGCCCGTGAGGGCAGGGGCGGTCCGGTGGCCGGAGCTCGCGAGGGCGAGGCCGGGCGGTCGCGCTGGGGCAGAGCCGGATGCGGGCATGTCCGCGGGCGCGGTGAACGTGCCGGCGGTCAGGGCGGCGGCGAGCCAGAGGCGCATGACATCTCCCCCAGGAAGGTCACGATACGACTACTCACCGTAACCTTTCCCAGAAAGGGATGGGTCAGACGGGTCGGATGATACGCATGAGATCCGCCAGATCGGCTGCGAACTCGGCATCCCAGTCATCGGGCGTCAGATGCCCGGCCAGTCGGCGGTGGGCGGGCGCGTCGGCGCCGCGGCTGAGCCTGATCTCCCGGGAGGCGTCGGAGAAGCGCCCGCTCACCTCGGAGAGCGCGAACCCCATCACGAACGTGCTCACCAGCCGCTCGATCCGGGGGACGTCCGCCTCCGGCACGCCCGCGTCGAGCAGCGCCTGGTAGAGCTGGTCGACCACCTGGACCCCGTCGGGCGTCGCCGAGGTGCGCAGCAGCAGGAGCGGGAAGACCGACGGGTGCTCGCGGGCCAGCCGCCGGGTGGCCCAGGCGATCGCGCCCAGGCGCTCCTGCCAGGTCCGGCCGGGATCGCCGGGCGCGAGCCGGTCGAGCAGGCGGCCGACGAGGCCGTCGAGCAGCTCATCCTTGTTCCGGAAATATCCGTACAGGGCCATGGGTGTTACCCCGACCCGCTCGGCGACGGCCCGCATGGACAGGGCTTCCAGGCCGCGCTCGTCGGCGATGGCGAGGGCCGCGTCGAGGATTTCCGGCTGCCGGGAGGTCTTGAGCTTCCGCACCGCGTCAGTCTACAGTGTAGAGCAGTCTACATCGTAGACTGGGAAGGGGCATGGGCTGATGGCGCGCACGAGCGGGCTGGTGGAGGCGGCCGGGCTGGTCAAGCGGTACGGCGACGTCGCCGCGCTGGACGGCTTCGACCTGCGGGTGGAGCCGGGCGAGATCGTCGGGCTGGTCGGCCACAACGGCGCGGGCAAGACGACGTTCTTCGAGATCGCCGCGGGATTGGCACGCCCGGACGCCGGGCGCGTCGCGGTGCGGGGAGAGGTGGGGATGGCGCCCCAGCAGCTCGCCCTCTACCCCAGCGTCACCGTACGGGAGACGTTGCGGCTGTTCGGCGGGCTGGCCGGGCTGCGGCGGCGCGCGCTGGCCGGGGCCGTCGAAGCCGTGGCGGAGGAGCTGGCGCTGACCGGGGTGCTCGACCGGCGGGTGAGCGTGCTCTCCGGCGGCCAGCAGCGCCGTGCGCAGGCGGCCACCGCCCTCCTGCCCGGCCCGGACGTGCTCCTGCTCGACGAGCCCACGGCGGGCGCCGACCCCGAGACCCGCACCGCCCTCCTGGCGGCGGTGCGCCGCAGGGCGGACGGCGGCGCGGCGGTCGTCTACTGCACGCACTACCTCCCCGAGCTCACCGAGCTGAAGGCCACGATCGCCGTCGCGCGGAGCGGGCGGGTGATCGCCAGGGGCACGGGCGCCGAGCTGCTCAAGGGGCTGCCTGGCGAGGTCCGCGTCACCCTGGACGACGACGAGATCACGGTCGCGACCACCGACCCCACCGCCACGCTGGCCGCCCTGCTGCGCGACCTCGACCGCCCGGTGCGCGGCATCGACATCCGCCAGCCGTCGCTCGACGACCTCTACAAGGATCTCCGAAAGGAGCCCGCGGATGCCGCGTGAGACGTTGCACCGCATCGCCGTGCTGACCGCGCACAACGTGCTCCTGCGCAGGCGCGACCCGGCCCACCTGGTCAGCTACCTGGTCATGCCCATGGTCCTCATGCTCGTCTTCAAGTCGATGCTGCGCGAGCCCGCCCAGGTCGTGACGGGCCTGCTGGTCATGTTCTCGGTGCTGTCGATGGCCGACGTGGCCACGGCCGGCCTCGCCGAACGCACCTGGCACACCTGGGACCGCCTCAGGACCACCAGGGCCCGCGTCCCGGAGATCATGATCGGCAAGGCCCTGCCGGTGTTCGCCGTGCTGGTCCTCCAGCAGGTCGTGCTGCTCGCGTACGGGATGATCGCGGTGGGGCTGCGGCCGGCCGGGACGGCGTGGCCGCCGGCCCTGGGCCTGGCCGTGGCGGCGTGGTGCTTCGCGCTGCTCGGCGTCGGCACGGCGCTGGCCGGGGTGGTGCGCAGCCAGGGGGAGCTGAGCACGCTCTGCAACATCGCGGCGCTGTCGGTCAGCGCGCTGGGCGGTGCGCTGGTGCCGTACGCGATGATGCCCGCCTGGGCGCAGGCGATCGCGCCGATCTCGCCCGGGTACTGGGCGACCACCATGCTCCAGGCCGCTGTCAGGGGTGACGTCGCGGGCACGGCCCGCCCCGCGGCCGTCCTCGTCGGGCTCGGTCTCGCCGCCGGAGCCTTCGCCTGGTGGCGCTTCGGCAGGGGCTGGGGCCGCGGCAGCCTGCTCTAGACAGGCGTTCGAGTTAATTCCTGCCCGATTTCGGGCAGGAAGTTGAAGTGTCTCGTTCCAGATGCGTAATGTCCTCGTCTGTGTCCCCGGCACGACATCCCTACGAAGACCTCATCGTGCACCTCACCGAGACGAGCCCGCTGGGCCCGGGTGAGGCGGCGAAGGTGATCGCCGACGTGCTGTCGTACTTCTCCGAGTCCGTCGAGGAGTACGTCCGCCGCCGGCACGCCGAGCTGAAAACGGTCGGCCACACCAACGACGAGATCTTCCCCAGGATCGCCGCCGAATTACGCGGTCGGCGGGTCGCGGCACCGGAGCTGTCCCTGCGGCAGCTGCGCAGGATCGTCTACGGATGAAGAGGAGACCTCGATGTGCGGAATCGTGGCCTATGTCGGCCCACGGGACGCGGCGCCCATCCTGCTGGAGGGCCTGCAGCGTCTGGAGTACCGGGGGTACGACTCGGCCGGGGTCGTGGTGTCCAACCGGGGGCTCAAGCTACGCAAGGTGAAGGGCCGCGTGGCGGACCTGGCCAAGGTCGTGCCGGCCAGGTTCAAGGGCACCCTGGGCATCGGGCACACCCGCTGGGCCACGCACGGCGTGCCGAGTGACGAGAACGCCCATCCCCACCTGTCCTCCGACGAGCGCATCGCGGTCGTGCACAACGGCATCATCGAGAACGCCGGCGAGCTGCGCGCGAAGCTGGAGGCCGACGGCGTGGTGTTCGCCTCCGAGACGGACACCGAGGTGCTCGCGCACCTGATCGCGCGCGCCGCCGACGAGAACGACTCCCTGGAGGAGGCGGTCAGGAAGACGCTCAAGAGCATCGTCGGCACGTACGGCATCGCGGTCATCGACCGCGAACGCCCCGGCGAGGTGGTCGTGGCGCGCAACGGCAGCCCGATCGTGCTGGGCATCGGCGAGAAGGAGATGTTCGCCGCCTCCGACGTGGCCGCGCTCGTCCGCTACACGCGCCAGGTCGTGCACCTGGAGGACGGCGAGCTGGCCGTGCTCAAGGCCGACGGCTTCCACACCTTCGCCAGCGACGCCCGCGAGACCGCCAAGGAGCCGCTGACCGTCGACTGGGACGCCGGCCACTACGACACCGGCGGCTACGAGCACTACCTGCTCAAGGAGATCTCCGAGCAGCCCGAGACGATCACCCGTACGATGAGCGGCCGGCTCGACGAGCGCTTCCACGTGGCCCACCTGGGCGGGCTCAACATGGACGCCCGCGAGACGCGGGGCTTCCGCCGGGTGAAGATCATCGGCTGCGGGTCCGCGTACTACTCGGGACAGATCGGGGCACAGCTCATCGAGGAGCTGGCCCGTATCCCGTCCGACGCCGAGCCCGCCAGCGAGTTCCGCTACCGCAATCCGGTCGTCGACCCCGACACGCTCTACGTCGCCATCAGCCAGTCGGGCGAGACGTACGACACGCTCGCCGCCGTGCAGGAGCTCAAGCGCAAGGGCGGCCGCGTCATCGGCATCGTCAACGCGGTCGGCAGCGCCATCGCCCGCGAGGTGGACGGCGGCATCTACCTGCATGCGGGTCCCGAGGTCTCGGTGGCCTCGACCAAGGCGTTCACCTCGACGTCGCTGGCGTTCGCGCTGCTCGCGCTGCACCTGGGCCGGGTGCGCGACCTGTCGCCCGCCGACGGGCGGCGCATCGTCGACGGCCTGCGCAGGCTGCCGGGGCAGATCGAGGAGATCCTCACCCAGAGCGACAAGATCGCCGAGCTGGCGCAGAAGTACGCCAAGCACCCGAGCATGATGTTCGTGGGCCGCGTGCGCGGCTACCCGGTGGCCAGGGAGGGCGCGCAGAAGCTCAAGGAGATCTCGTACGTGCACGCCGAGGCGTACCCGGCCAGCGAGCTCAAGCACGGGCCGCTCGCGCTGATCGGCCCCGACATGCCGACGGTCGCCATCGTCCCCGACGACGAGCTGCTCGACAAGAACCTCACCACGCTGGGCGAGATCCGCGCCCGCGGCGGGCAGGTGCTCATGGTCGGTCACCGCGAGCCCGACGTCAAGCTGGCCGACGACGTGATCGTGATCCCCAAGAACGAGATCGAGCTGGACCCGATCCTGCTCACGATCCCGCTTCAGCTGCTCGCGTACTATGCCGCGGTGGCGCTCGGCCGGGATGTGGACAAGCCTCGCAATCTCGCCAAGAGCGTCACGGTTGAATAAACAGGCTAATTTGGCCTCAAACCTCGTTATCTTGCTGCGGACGACATAAATTCGATACGTGCGGCAGTTCGACGCTGAGAGGCCCAATCTCGCACGCATGTACGATTACATGCTCGGCGGGAAGGACAACTTCGCGGTCGACCGCCAGGCCATCGAGCAGCTCGCCGAGCTGATCCCGGAGGCGGTCCCGCTGGCCCGCGCAAACCGGGCCTTCCTGCAGCGTGCCGTGCGCTACGTGGCCGCCGCCGGGGTACGGCAGTTCCTCGACCTCGGCAGCGGGCTGCCGACCCAGGGCAGCGCGCACGAGGTGGCGCCCGAGGCCCGGGTCGTCTACGTCGATCGCGATCCGGTCGTCGCCGCACACGCCTCGGCCCTGCTCGGACACTCGGGCAGGGCCGCGCTCGTGGAGGCGGACCTCCTGGATCCCGACGCGGTGCTGGCGGGGGCGGGCGGGTTCCTGGACCTGCGCCGGCCGGTCGGGGTGCTGCTCGTGTCGATCCTGCACTTCCTGCCGGATTCGGCGCGGCCGCGGCAGGCTCTGGCGACCCTGCGCGAGCGGCTGGCGCCGGGCAGCTACCTCGTGATCACCCACGCCACCTCGATGGGCCGCCTGGAGGACGGGCAGCGCTACCGGGGCGCCTCCTCGGACGATCCGAGCGGCGGCACCGACCGCACGCCCGCCGAGATCCGCGCCTTCTTCGGTGACTTCCCGCTGGAGCCGCCGGGCCTGGTCCAGGCCGTCGACTGGCGTCCCGACCGGCCCAAGCTGGTGGGGGACTGGTCGCTGCCGTCGTCCCTGATGGCCGGGGTCGGCAAAAAGCCCCTATGAGAGATATGTGTATCTCTGCGTATTGTGTCGATAACTTAGAGTGAGCGATGACTCGCGATGCTCGGGGGAGAGGCACATGCGCCGTCGGCGGTTCTTCGCATGGGGGCTGGGCCTGGCCAAGCACATCGCCGATGAGATCGGCTGAAGAGCTCGGCTCGTCGCACGGCCGGCGACTGCTGAAGGGCGTGCTGGACGACGGGCGC